>NZ_JBEXKG010000101.1:0-29451 GCF_040609555.1 Streptomyces sp. NPDC004658 | reverse complement strand
AGCGGATCTCGCACTCCGGGCGGCTCGCCGTCGCCGTCAGCGGCGGCTCCGGGGCCCGGCTGCGCGAGCGCCTGGCGCCCTCGCTGCCCGGCGCGACCTGGTACGAGGTCGGCGGCGGCACCCTGGACGACGCGATCCGGCTCGCCGGCGAGATGAAGGCCGACCACTACGACGCGGTCGTCGGCCTCGGCGGCGGCAAGATCATCGACTGCGCCAAGTTCGCCGCGGCGCGCGTCGGCCTGCCCCTGGTCGCCGTACCGACGAACCTCGCGCACGACGGCCTGTGCTCACCGGTCGCCACCCTCGACAACGACGCCGGCCGCGGCTCCTACGGCGTCCCGAACCCGATCGCGGCCGTCATCGACCTGGACGTCATCCGTGAGGCCCCGGCCCGCTTCGTGCGCGCCGGCATCGGCGACGCGATCTCCAACGTCAACGCGGTCGCGGACTGGGAGCTGGCCAACCGCGTCAACGGCGAGAGCATCGACGGCCTGGCCGCCGCCATGGCCCGCCAGGCCGGCGAGGCGGTCCTGCGGCACCCCGGCGGCATCGGGGACAACGACTTCCTCCAGGTGCTCGCCGAGGCGCTGGTCCTCACCGGTGTCGCCATGTCCATCTCCGGTGACTCCCGGCCCGCCTCGGGCTCCTGCCACGAGATCAACCACGCCTTCGACCTGCTCTACCCCAAGCGCGCCGCCGCCCACGGCGAGCAGTGCGGCCTCGGCGCCGCCTTCGCGATGTACCTGCGCGGCGCTCACGAGGAGTCGGCGTACATGGCCGAGGTGCTGCGCCGGCACGGGCTTCCGGTACTGCCGGAGGAGATCGGTTTCACGGTGGACGAGTTCGTCCGCGCGGTGGAGTTCGCCCCCGAGACCCGGCCCGGCCGCTACACGATCCTCGAACACCTCGACCTCAAGACGAACCAGATCAAGGACATCTACGCCGACTATGTCAAGGCCATCGGTAGCTGAACTCCGTCCGGTCGTCCACCCCGCGGGGGTGAAGGACCGGCGCAGCGGTGAGCACTGGGCGGGACGCCTCTACATGCGCGAGGTGTCCCTGCGCGTCGACCGCTACCTGGTGAACACCAGGGTCACGCCCAACCAGCTCACGTACCTGATGACCGTCTGCGGTGTGCTCGCGGCCCCGGCCCTGCTGGTGCCGGGGATCGCGGGCGCCGTGCTCGGCGTGGTCGCCACCCAGCTGTACCTGCTGCTGGACTGCGTCGACGGCGAGATCGCCCGCTGGAGGAAGCAGTACTCGCTCGGCGGGGTCTACCTGGACCGCGTCGGCGCCTACCTCACCGACGCCGCCGTCCTGGTCGGTCTCGGCCTGCGCGCCGCCGACCTGTGGGGCAGCGGCCGGATCGACTGGCTGTGGGCCTTCCTCGGCACCCTCGCCGCGCTCGGCGCGATCCTGATCAAGGCCGAGACCGACCTGGTCGGTGTGGCCCGGCACCAGACCGGCAGGCCCCCGGTGCAGGAGGCCGCCTCGGAGCCGCGTTCCTCCGGCATGGCGCTGGCCCGCCGGGCCGCCTCGGCGCTGAAGTTCCACCGGCTGATCCTCGGCATCGAGGCCTCGCTGCTCATCCTCGTCCTCGCGATCGTGGACCAGGCCCGCGGCGACCTGTTCTTCACCCGCCTCGGTACGGCCGTCCTCGCCGGCATCGCCCTGCTCCAGACGCTGCTGCACCTGGTGTCCATCCTCGCCTCCAGCAGGCTGAAGTGAGCGCGCCCATGAAGGTCGGTGCCGTCATCATCACCATGGGCAACCGGCCCGAGGAGCTGCGGGCCCTGCTCGACTCGGTCGCCAAGCAGGACGGCGACCCGGTCCAGGTGGTCGTGGTCGGCAACGGCTCGCCCGTCCCGGACGTGCCCGAAGGCGTGCGGACCGTCGAGCTGCCCGAGAACCTGGGCATCCCCGGCGGGCGCAACGTCGGCATAGAGGCCTTCGGGCCCGGCGGTCGCGATGTCGACATATTGCTGTTCCTCGACGACGACGGCCTGCTCGCCCGCCACGACACCGCCGAGCTGTGCCGCGAGGCCTTCGCGGCCGACCCGGAGCTGGGCATCATCAGCTTCCGCATCGCCGACCCCGACACCGGCGAGACCCAGCGCCGGCACGTGCCCCGGCTGCGCGCCTCCGACCCGATGCGCTCCTCCCGGGTCACCACCTTCCTCGGCGGCGCCAACGCCGTCCGCACCCGCGTCTTCGCGGAGGTCGGCGGGCTCCCGGACGCGTTCTTCTACGCGCACGAGGAAACCGACCTGGCATGGCGGGCCCTCGACGCGGGCTGGATGATCGACTACCGGTCCGACATGGTGCTGTACCACCCGACGACCGCCCCCTCGCGGCACGCGGTCTACCACCGCATGGTCGCCCGCAACCGCGTCTGGCTCGCCCGCCGCAACCTCCCCGCCCCGCTGGTCCCGGTCTACCTCGGCGTCTGGCTGCTGCTCACCCTGCTGCGCCGCCCCTCGCGGCCGGCCCTGAAGGCATGGTTCGGCGGCTTCCGGGAAGGCTGGACCACGCCCTGCGGTCCCCGCCGCCCGATGCGCTGGCGCACGGTGTGGCGACTCACCCGACTGGGCCGTCCGCCGGTCATCTGACAAGCTCGTCCCTGGAGTGCCCGGTGCGCCCGCGGACGGGCGCACGGGACGACGAACCCGCACGCGAATCCGAAGACGAAAGTATCCACCTGTGAGTGAGACCACGCACGACGGCACGGTCGCCGTGACCGCGGCCGCGCCGCCCGACGAGGGGCTGACGGCGGCCCAGCTCGCCGCCAAGTACGGGCTTGCCGTGAGCGGCGCCCGGCCCTCGCTCGTGGAGTACGTCCGTCAGCTCTGGGGGCGCCGCCACTTCATCCTCGCCTTCTCCCAGGCGAAGCTGACCGCCCAGTACAGCCAGGCCAAGCTCGGCCAGCTGTGGCAGGTGGCCACGCCCCTGCTGAACGCGGCCGTCTACTTCCTCATCTTCGGGCTGATCCTGCACGCCAGCCGCGGCATGTCACAGGACGTGTACATCCCGTTCCTGGTCACCGGCGTGTTCGTGTTCACCTTCACGCAGAGTTCGGTGATGTCGGGCGTCCGCGCGATCTCCGGCAACCTCGGGCTGGTGCGCGCCCTGCACTTCCCGCGCGCCTCGCTGCCCATCTCCTTCTCGCTCCAGCAGCTCCAGCAGCTGCTGTTCTCGATGATCGTGCTGTTCCTCGTGGCGGTCGGCTTCGGCAGCTATCCGGACCTGTCCTGGCTGCTGATCGTGCCGGTCCTCGCCCTGCAGTTCCTCTTCAACACCGGGCTCGCGCTGATCATGGCCCGCGCGGGCGCGAAGACCCCGGACCTGGCCCAGCTCATGCCGTTCGTGATGCGGACGTGGATGTACGCCTCGGGCGTGATGTTCTCCATCCCGATCATGCTGGAGGACAAGCCGCACTGGATCGCGACGGTCCTCCAGTGGAACCCGGCCGCCATCTACATGGACCTGATGCGCTTCGCCCTGATCGACGGCTACGGTTCCGAGAACCTGCCCGACCATGTGTGGGCGGTGGCCGGCGGCTGGGCCGTGCTGTTCGCCGTGGGCGGTTTCGTGTACTTCTGGAAGGCGGAGGAGCGGTACGGCCGTGGCTGAGCAGAACACCGAGGAACGCCGCCCGACGGTCATCGCGGACGACCTGCACATCGTCTACCGGGTCAACGGCGCCAAGACCGGCAAGGGCAGTGCCACGGCGGCCCTGAGCCGCATCCTCAGGCGCCGCTCCGACGACGCGGCGCGCGGGGTGCGCAAGGTGCACGCCGTGCGCGGCGTGTCCTTCGTCGCCTACCGAGGCGAGGCCATCGGCCTGATCGGCTCCAACGGCTCCGGCAAGTCGACGCTGCTGCGGGCCATCGCCGGCCTGCTGCCCGCGGAGAAGGGCAAGGTCTACACCGACGGCCAGCCGTCCCTGCTGGGTGTGAACGCGGCCCTGATGAACGACCTGACCGGCGAGCGGAACGTCATCCTCGGCGGGCTCGCCATGGGCATGTCCCGGGAGCAGATCAAGGAGCGATACCAGGACATCGTGGACTTCTCGGGCATCAATGAGAAGGGCGACTTCATCACCCTGCCGATGCGCACCTACTCCTCCGGCATGGCGGCGCGCCTGCGTTTCTCCATCGCCGCCGCCAAGGACCACGACGTCCTGATGATCGACGAGGCGCTGGCGACCGGCGACCGCAAGTTCCAGAAGCGCTCGGAGGAGCGCATCCGGGAACTGCGCAAGGAGGCCGGCACGGTGTTTCTGGTCAGCCACAACAACAAGTCCATCCGTGACACCTGCAACCGGGTGCTGTGGCTGGAACGCGGTGAACTGCGCATGGACGGGCCCACCGAAGAGGTCCTCAAGGAGTACGAGAAGTTCACGGGCAAGTGACCCGTTTCGGCCAGGGCCCCGCCGGAATTCTTCCGGCGGGGCCCTTCCGTCTGCAAAGGAAACGTCAACTCCGACTGCGGTTAGGAATCTTGAAGGCAATCGGTGTGTTGTTGTGATGTGCAGGACACCCTGCCGCGCCACGCCGCGTTGTACAACGTAAGCTGTACCGGCGTCGGAAACCGGCAAGTGGGGCGATAATGCGCGCCCTCCTGCGGTGGGCACGCCTGCGCGGAGCGGGGCGGCGTGTCCGAAATAGTGTGTATCGGATCGGCAGTGTAGAACGGGAGATGTGACGGCAATGGCTACGGAAACTCCCTTGCTCAGCGGAGCATGTGCCGTCCACGCCCCGGGCAGCCCCCGATGACGGCCACCGCCGAGGCGCCCGACCTGGAACGCGCCACCCTCGACAAGGCCGCCAGCGAGAACTTCCCGGTGGCCCCCTTCTTCCTGCCCCGGGCGTGGCGCGCCGACCTCATGGCCGTCTACGGGTTCGCCCGATTGGTGGACGACATCGGCGACGGCGACCTCGCCCCCGGCGGCGCCGACGCCCGGCTGCTCGGCGTGTCGCCCGCCGAGGCCGCCGACCGGCTGGTCCTCCTCGACGCCTTCGAAGCCGACCTGCGCCGTGTCTTCGACGGCACCCCGCGCCACCCGCTGCTGCGCCGCCTGCAGCCGACCGTCCGCCGCCACGCGCTCACCCCCGAGCCGTTCCTCGGACTGATCGCCGCCAACCGCCAGGACCAGCTCGTCACCCGGTACGAGACGTACGACGACCTCCTGGCCTACTGCGAACTGTCCGCCAACCCGGTCGGCCGCCTCGTCCTCGCCGTCACCGGCACCTCCACTCCCGAGCGCGTCCGGCTGTCCGACGCGATCTGCACGGCGCTCCAGATCGTCGAGCACCTCCAGGACGTCGCCGAGGACCTCGGCCGCGACCGGATCTATCTCCCCGTCGCCGACATGAAGCGCTTTCACGTGCAGGAAGCGGACCTCACCGCAAAAACCGCGGGCGCATCGGTGCGCGCCCTGGTTGCATACGAGGCACAACGCGCCCGCGATCTGCTGAATGAAGGCGCCCCCCTGGTGGGTAGCGTCCACGGCAGGCTCAAGCTGCTGCTCGCAGGGTTCGTGGCGGGAGGAAGGGCGGCGATCCGGGCGATCGCCGCCGCCGAATACGACGTACTTCCCGGCCCGCCCAGACCCGGCAAGGTCCAGTTGCTGCGCGAGGCGGGCGTGATCCTGCGAGGAGAGGGGTGATCCGGACCGTGGATTCTCCGCCGCACGTGTCCGCACCGGTACTCGCCGCCTACAGCTACTGCGAGGCCGTCACCGGGCAGCAGGCCCGTAACTTCGCCTACGGCATCCGGCTGCTGCCGACGGCCAAGCGCCGCGCCATGTCGGCGCTGTACGCGTTCTCCCGGCGCGTGGACGACATCGGTGACGGGGAACTCGCCGACGACGTCAAGCTGGCGCGGCTGGAGGAGACCCGGGCGCTGCTCGCCCGGATCCGCGAGGGCGAGGTCGAGGAGGACGACACCGACCCGGTGGCCGTCGCCCTCAGCCACGCAGCGCGCGCCTTCCCGATCCCGCTCGGCGGCCTGGACGAGCTGATCGACGGCGTCCAGATGGACGTGCGCGGGGAGACCTACGAGACCTGGGACGACCTGAAGGTCTACTGCCGGTGTGTCGCCGGTGCCATCGGCCGCCTCTCGCTCGGCGTGTTCGGCACCGAACCGGGCGCGCGCGGCGCCGAGCGCGCGGCCGAGTACGCCGACACGCTGGGCCTCGCCCTCCAGCTCACCAACATCCTGCGCGACGTGCGCGAGGACGCGGCCGGCGGCCGTACCTATCTGCCCGCCGACGACCTCGCCAAGTTCGGCTGCTCGGCCGGGTTCGACGGGCCGACCCCGCCGGAGGGCTCCGACTTCGCGGGCCTCGTGCACTTCGAAGTGCGACGCGCCCGGGCCCTGTTCGCCGAGGGCTACCGGCTGCTGCCCATGCTCGACCGCCGCAGCGGCGCCTGCGTGGCCGCGATGGCCGGCATCTACCGCCGGCTGCTGGACCGCATCGAGCGCGACCCGGAGGCCGTGTTGCGCGGCCGGGTCTCGCTGCCCGGACACGAGAAGGCCTACGTCGCCGTGCGCGGCCTGTCCGGGCTCGACACCCGGCACGTGACCCGCCATGTCTCCCGGCGCTCCGTACGGAGGCGCCCCTGATGCAGCGCACCGAACCAGAGGCGGCCGAACGGGATCGCGTGCGTCAGGCAACCCTCCCCTGCGGCGTGGCGTCACTGACTGCGACGGCCGGGCGTGCACCGTTCAACGAGCACCTGCGCATCCCCCAGGGGCGCGAGGCTGTCTTCGCCATGCGGCCACCGCCGCCTGGGGCCGACCCGTCACGACCGGCCCGCGGACGACCGACGGCCCCCGCGGGCCCCGCCCGCGGAGCGCTCGCGCACGCACGGAAGGACGCACGATGAGCGACGGCTCACCCCCCGCAACCGCGCGGCCCGGCACTGCGCGCACGGCAGGCCGCAGCGCGGTCGTGGTCGGTGGCGGCCTCGCCGGTATCACCGCGGCGCTCGCCCTCGCCGACGCGGGCGTACGGGTCACCCTGCTCGAAGGCAGGCCCCGGCTGGGCGGCCTCGCCTTCTCCTTCCGGCGCGGTGACCTGACCGTCGACAACGGCCAGCACGTCTACCTGCGCTGCTGCACCGCCTACCGCTGGTTCCTCGACCGCATCGAGGGCGCGGCACTGGCACCGTTGCAGGACCGCCTGGACGTGCCCGTCGTCGATGTCGCCAAGCCCGAGGGGCGGCGGCTCGGCAGGCTGCGGCGCGACCCGCTGCCCGTCCCCCTCCACCTGGGGCGCAGCCTGGCCGCCTATCCGCACCTCTCGCTCGCCGAGCGCGCGGCCGTCGGGCGGGCCGCGCTCGCGCTGAAGGGGCTCGACCTCGCCGATCCGGCTTTGGACACGCGAGACTTCGGCAGCTGGCTCGCCGCGCACGGACAGTCGGCGCGCGCCGTCGAGGCCCTGTGGGACCTGGTCGGGGTCGCCACCCTCAACGCGGTCGCGGGCGACGCCTCGCTGGGGCTCGCCGCGATGGTGTTCAAGACCGGTCTGCTGTCCGACCCGGGCGCGGCCGACATCGGCTGGGCCCGCGTCCCCCTGGGCGAACTGCACGACCGGCTGGCCCGCAAGGCGCTCGACTCCGCGGGCGTGCGCACCGAAGTCCGTACACGCGTCACCTCCGTCTCTATCAACGAGAACGGCACGTGGAGCGTTCAGGTTCCCGGCGAGCGCATCGAGACCGACGCGGTCGTCCTCGCCGTACCCCAGCGCGAGGCCCACGAACTGCTGCCGCCCGGCGCCCTCGACGCGCCCGGCCGGCTGCTGGAGATCGGCACCGCGCCGATCCTCAACGTCCACGTGGTGTACGACCGCAAGGTGCTCGCCCGGCCCTTCTTCGCCGCCCTCGGCACCCCCGTGCAGTGGGTGTTCGACCGCACCGACGCCTCCGGCCTGGCCGAGGGCCAGTACCTGGCGCTGTCCCAGTCGGCCGCGCAGGACGAGATCGACCTGCCGGTCGCCGAACTGCGCGAGCGCTACCTGCCCGAGCTGCAACGGCTGATCCCGGGTACGCGCGCGGCCGGGGTGGTCGACTTCTTCGTGACCCGGGAGCGCACGGCGACGTTCGCCCCCACGCCCGGCGTCGGGCGGCTGCGGCCCGGCGCCCGCACCAAGGCCCCCGGCCTGTACCTGGCCGGAGCGTGGACCGCCACCGGGTGGCCCGCGACCATGGAGAGTGCGGTCCGCAGTGGAGTGAGCGCGGCCGACGCCGCGCTCAGCGCCCTGGGCCGGCCCCGCCCCCGCCACCTCTTCGAGTTCGAGGAGGCGGCCTGATGCCCGATCAGCGGGCGGCCGGCCCCCGCACCCCCGGTACCGCAACAAGAGGAGAGACTGTGCCCACTGTGCCCCCGGCCTCGACGCCCGCTCCACGGGCCGCGGTGGACGTCACCGCGCTGCTGGAGCGCGGCCGGACCCTGGCCACACCGGTGCTGCGCGCGGCCGTCGACCGCCTGGCGCCTCCCATGGACACCGTCGCCGCCTACCACTTCGGCTGGATCGACGCCGCCGGCAACCCCGCCGACGGCGACGGCGGCAAGGCCGTCCGCCCCGCGCTCGCCGTGCTCTCCGCCGAGGTCACCGGCGCCGCACCCGAGGCGGGCGTCCCGGGCGCGGTCGCCGTCGAACTCGTGCACAACTTCTCGCTGCTGCACGACGACCTGATGGACGGCGACGAGCAGCGCCGGCACCGCGACACCGTCTGGAAGGTGCACGGCCCCGCCCAGGCCATCCTGGTCGGCGACGCCCTGTTCGCCCTCGCCGGCGAGGTCCTGCTGGAACTCGGCACGGTCGAGGCCGGCCGCGCCGCCCGCCGGCTGACCACCGCCACCCGCGCCCTGATCGACGGTCAGGCCCAGGACATCTCCTACGAGCACCGCGACCGGGTCAGCGTCGAGGAGTGCCTGGAGATGGAGGGCAACAAGACCGGCGCCCTGCTGGCCTGCGCCTCCTCCATCGGCGCGGTCCTCGGCGGCGCGGACGACGCCACCGCCGACGCGCTGGAACGGTACGGCTACCACCTCGGCCTCGCCTTCCAGGCCGTGGACGACCTGCTCGGCATCTGGGGCGACCCGGAGGCCACCGGCAAGCAGACCTGGAGCGACCTGCGCCAGCGCAAGAAGTCCCTGCCCGTGGTCGCCGCGCTCGCCGCCGGCGGCCCCGCCTCCGAGCGGCTCGGCGACATCCTCGCCGCCGACGCCAAGAGCAGCGACTTCGAGAACTTCTCCGAGGAGGAGTTCGCGGCCCGCGCCGCCCTCATCGAGGAGGCCGGCGGCCGCGAGTGGACGGCGGCGGAGGCGCGCCGTCAGCACACCATCGCCATCGAAGCCCTCGCCGCCGTCGACATGCCCGACCGGGTGCGGGAGTCCTTCACGGCGCTCGCGGACTTCGTCGTCGTACGGAAGAGATGATCACTTATGGCCTGATGAGCCTCGCGTAGTCGCCGGCCGGTGTCTCCCCACGTCGAAGGACACCGGCCGACGGCGGACCCACAGCAGCACGACTCGCACGACTGCACGAAGGGGAAGCCATGACAGCGACGACCGACGGAAGCACCGGGGCTACCTTGCCGTCCCGGGCTGCCGCGGCCAGCGACACCACCCTCACCACCCCCGAGGCGGCCGGGGTGCAAGAAGCCGCCGCGCGCGCCGCACGACGGGCCACCGACTTCCTGCTGTCCCGGCAGGACGCCCAGGGCTGGTGGAAGGGCGACCTGGAGACCAACGTCACCATGGACGCCGAGGACCTGCTGCTCCGCCAGTTCCTGGGCATCCGGGACGAGCAGACCACGCAGGCCGCCGCGAAGTTCATCCGCGGCGAGCAGCGCGAGGACGGCACCTGGGCCACCTTCTACGGCGGCCCCGGCGAACTGTCCACCACCGTCGAGGCGTACGTCGCCCTGCGCCTGGCCGGGGACGCGCCCGACGCCCCGCACATGGCGAAGGCGTCCGCCTGGATCCGCGAGCGCGGCGGCATCGCCGCCTCCCGCGTGTTCACCCGGATCTGGCTCGCCCTGTTCGGCTGGTGGAAGTGGGAGGACCTGCCCGAACTTCCCCCGGAGCTGATCTGGTTCCCCACCTGGATGCCGCTCAACATCTACGACTTCGGATGCTGGGCCCGGCAGACCATCGTCCCGCTCACCATCGTCTCGGCCAAGCGCCCGGTGCGCCCCGCCCCCTTCCCGCTGGACGAGCTGCACACCGACCCGGCCCGGCCCAGTCCGGCCAGGCCCCTGGCCCCGCTGGCCAGCTGGGACGGCGCCTTCCAGCGCATCGACAAGGCGCTGCACCAGTTCCGCAAGGTCGCCCCGCGCCGGCTGCGCAGGGCCGCGATGAACGCGGCGGCCCGCTGGATCATCGAGCGGCAGGAGAACGACGGCTGCTGGGGCGGCATCCAGCCCCCGGCCGTGTACTCGATCATCGCCCTCCACCTGCTCGGCTACGACCTCCAGCACCCGGTGATCCGTGAGGGCCTCGCCTCGCTGGACCGTTTCGCCGTCTGGCGCGAGGACGGCGCCCGGATGATCGAGGCCTGCCAGTCCCCGGTCTGGGACACCTGCCTGGCCACCATCGCCCTCGTGGACGCCGGTCTGCCCGTCGACCATCCGCAACTGGTCAAGGCGGCCGACTGGATGCTCGGCGAGGAGATCGTGCGGCCCGGCGACTGGGCCGTGAAGCGTCCCGGACTGCCGCCGGGAGGCTGGGCGTTCGAGTTCCACAACGACAACTACCCGGACATCGACGACACCGCCGAGGTCGCCCTCGCGCTGCGCCGGGTCCGGCACCACGACCCCGAGCGCGTCGACAAGGCGATCGGGCGGGCCGTGCGCTGGAACCTCGGCATGCAGTCGAAGAACGGCGCCTGGGGCGCGTTCGACGTCGACAACACCAGCCCGTTCCCCAACAGGCTGCCGTTCTGCGACTTCGGCGAGGTGATCGACCCGCCGTCCGCGGACGTCACCGCGCACGTCGTGGAGATGCTCGCCGCCGAGGGCCTCGCCCACGACCCGCGCACCCGGCGCGGCATCGACTGGCTGCTCGCCGAACAGGAGCCGAACGGCTCGTGGTTCGGCCGCTGGGGCGTCAACTACATCTACGGCACCGGCTCGGTGGTGCCCGCGCTGACCGCGGCCGGGCTGCCCGGCTCGCACCCGGCGATCCGGCGGGCCGTGGCCTGGCTGGAGAGCGTCCAGAACGACGACGGCGGCTGGGGCGAGGACCTGCGCTCCTACAAGTACGTCAAGGAATGGAGCGGCCGGGGTGCCTCCACCGCCTCGCAGACCGCGTGGGCGCTGATGGCACTGCTCGCCGCCGGCGAGAAGGACTCCAAGGCCGTCGAGCGCGGCATCCAGTGGCTGGCCGAGACCCAGCGCGAGGACGGCACCTGGGACGAGCCGTACTTCACCGGCACCGGCTTCCCCTGGGACTTCTCCATCAACTACCACCTGTACCGGCAGGTGTTCCCGCTCACCGCGCTCGGTCGCTACCTGCACGGAGACCCCTTCGAGCGGAACCTGCTCGCCAAGGCCAAGACGGCCGCGTCACGGGCGACGGGGAGCTGACTTGACCGACCAGCCCGCCCCGGCCCCGCTGCTGATCGCCTGCGCGCTCGGCATCGAGCACCTCGCCCTGCGCACCGGCGACAGGAGCGGGGCGGACGGGCCGTACACCGTCGTCCGTACGGGCATGGGCCCGAAGGCGGCGGAACGCTCCGTCAGCCGGCACCTCGCCGGCCCGGCGGCGGCCGGCACGGCCGTGCTGGCCACCGGTTTCTGTGCCGGACTCGCCCCCGGCATGCACCCCGGCGACCTGGTCGTCGCCGAGGAGACCCGGGATCCGCGCGGGACCGTCCCGTGCGTGGGCACCGACCTGCTCGTCAAGGAACTCGTGCGCCTGCTGCCCGGGCGCACGGTGCACACCGGCCCGCTCACCGGCTCGGACCACGTCGTGCGGGGGCCCGAGCGGTACGATCTGCTCGCCACCGGCGCGATCGCGGTCGACATGGAGTCGGCGGCCACGCTCCGCGCGGCCGTCCGCGCGGGCGAGCGCCCGGTCGCGGCCGTCCGGGTGGTCGTGGACGCCCCGGAACACGAACTCGTCCGGATCGGCACGGTGCGCGGGGGAATATCGGCCTTCCGCGTTCTTCGTTCCATCCTTCCCTCATTTTTTGAATGGCACCGTTCTTTGCTGCTCCCTCGGAGGTGAGCCAGATGGCCATGCCGTTGCGCCAGTCCATCAAGGTCGCGACATACCTGGCTGAACAGAAGCTCCGCAAGCGGGACAAGTTCCCGCTCATTGTCGAGCTGGAACCGCTGTTCGCCTGCAATCTGAAGTGCGAGGGCTGCGGCAAGATCCAGCACCCGGCCGGTGTGCTCAAGCAGCGCATGCCGGTCGCCCAGGCCGTGGGCGCGGTGCTGGAGTCCGGTGCGCCGATGGTGTCCATCGCCGGCGGCGAACCGCTGATGCATCCTCAGATCGACGAGATCGTGCGGCAGCTGGTGGCGAAGCGGAAGTACGTCTTCCTCTGCACCAACGCGATGCTGCTGCGCAAGAAGATCGACAAGTTCAAGCCCTCGCCCTACTTCGCCTTCGCCGTGCACATCGACGGGCTGCGGGAGCGGCACGACGAGTCCGTGGCGAAGGAAGGCGTCTTCGACGAGGCGGTGGAGGCCATCAAGGAGGCCAAGCGGCGCGGCTTCCGGGTGACCACCAACTCCACCTTCTTCAACACCGACACCCCGCAGACCATCATCGAGGTGCTCAACTTCCTCAACGACGACCTCAAGGTCGACGAGATGATGATCTCGCCCGCCTACGCCTACGAGAAGGCCCCCGACCAGGACCACTTCCTCGGTGTCGAGCAGACCCGCGAGCTGTTCAGGAAGGCGTTCGCGGGCGGCAACCGCAAGA
The DNA here is from genome assembly GCF_040609555.1 of Streptomyces sp. NPDC004658. NCBI lineage: Bacteria > Bacillati > Actinomycetota > Actinomycetes > Kitasatosporales > Streptomycetaceae > Streptomyces > Streptomyces sp. NPDC004658. The sequence goes on along the minus strand of NZ_JBEXKG010000101.1, from coordinate 16,506 downwards.
AGTGGCGGCTGAACCACTCCCCGCTCTTCCTGGACTTCCTGGAGGGCAAGGTCGACTTCCCGTGCACCGCGTGGGCGATCCCGAACTACTCGCTCTTCGGCTGGCAGCGCCCCTGCTACCTGATGAGCGACGGGTACGTGCCGACGTACCGCGAACTCATCGAGAAGACCGACTGGGACAAGTACGGCCGCGGCAAGGACCCGCGCTGCGACAACTGCATGGCGCACTGCGGCTACGAGCCGACCGCCGTCCTCGCCACCATGGGGTCCCTGAAGGAGTCCCTGCGGGCGATGCGCGAGACCGTCTCCGGAAACCGGGAGTGACGCGATGACCGCCGTTCCCTTGGGCGTTCCCGGGGTACCGGCCCGTCCGGTCGCGCCGCGACGGCAGTCGCGGCAGATCCACGTCGGGCCGGTGGCGGTCGGGGGCGGAGCCCCGGTGTCGGTGCAGTCGATGACGACGACCCGCACGTCGGACATCGGCGCCACCCTGCAGCAGATAGCGGAACTCACCGCGTCCGGCTGCCAGATCGTCCGCGTCGCCTGCCCCACGCAGGACGACGCGGACGCCCTCGCGACCATCGCCCGCAAGTCGCAGATCCCGGTGATCGCGGACATCCACTTCCAGCCGAAGTACGTGTTCGCCGCCATCGAGGCCGGCTGTGCGGCGGTGCGCGTGAACCCGGGGAACATCAAGCAGTTCGACGACCAGGTCAAGGAGATCGCGCGGGCCGCCAAGGACCACGGCACCCCGATCCGGATCGGCGTCAACGCCGGCTCCCTGGACCGGCGGCTGCTCCAGAAGTACGGCAAGGCGACCCCGGAGGCCCTGGTCGAGTCGGCGCTGTGGGAGGCGTCCCTCTTCGAGGAGCACGACTTCCGCGACATCAAGATCTCCGTCAAGCACAACGACCCGGTCGTGATGATCGAGGCCTACCGGCAGCTCGCCGAGCAGTGCGACTATCCGCTGCACCTGGGCGTCACGGAGGCCGGCCCCGCCTTCCAGGGCACGATCAAGTCGGCGGTGGCCTTCGGGGCGTTGCTGTCCCGGGGCATCGGGGACACCATCCGGGTGTCGCTGAGCGCGCCGCCCGCCGAGGAGGTCAAGGTCGGCATCCAGATCCTTCAGTCGCTGGGGCTGCGGCAGCGGCGCCTGGAGATCGTCTCCTGTCCGTCCTGCGGCCGGGCCCAGGTGGACGTGTACAAGCTCGCCGAGGAGGTCACCGCGGGCCTGGACGGCATGGAAGTGCCGCTCCGGGTCGCGGTGATGGGGTGTGTGGTCAACGGTCCGGGCGAGGCCCGGGAGGCCGACCTCGGGGTTGCCTCGGGCAACGGCAAGGGTCAGATCTTCGTCAAGGGCGAGGTCGTCAAGACCGTCCCCGAGTCCAAGATCGTGGAGACCCTCATCGAGGAGGCCATGAGGCTCGCCGAGCGGACGAGCCCCGAGGACCAAGTGAGTTGAGGCAAGGCACGGACCGAGAGGGGGCCCGAGCGTGACCATTCTGGAGAGCATCCGGGGACCACGCGACCTGAAGGCGCTGTCCGAGGCGGAACTCGGCGAACTGTCCGAAGAGATACGTGAGTTCCTGGTGCACGCGGTGTCGAGGACCGGCGGTCACCTCGGCCCCAATCTGGGCGTGGTGGAACTGACCGTCGCGCTCCACCGGGTCTTCGAGTCACCGGTCGACCGCATCCTGTGGGACACCGGCCACCAGAGCTATGTACACAAGCTCCTGACCGGCCGTCAGGACTTCTCCAAGCTGCGCGGCAAGGGCGGGCTGTCCGGCTACCCCTCGCGCGAGGAGTCCGAGCACGACGTCATCGAGAACAGCCACGCCTCCACCGCGCTCGGCTGGGCCGACGGGCTCGCCAAGGCCAACCAGGTGCTGGGGGAGAAGGGCCATGTGGTCGCGGTCATCGGCGACGGCGCGCTGACCGGCGGCATGGCCTGGGAAGCGCTCAACAACATCGCCGCGGCCAGGGACCGGCCGCTGATCATCGTCGTCAACGACAACGAGCGGTCGTACGCCCCCACCATCGGCGGCCTCGCCAACCACCTGGCCACCCTGCGCACCACCGACGGCTACGAGAAGGTCCTCGCCTGGGGCAAGGAGGTCCTCCAGCGCACCCCGGTCGTCGGCACCACGCTCTACGAGTCCCTGCACGGCGCGAAGAAAGGCTTCAAGGACGCCTTCGCCCCGCAGGGCATGTTCGAGGACCTGGGCCTGAAGTACCTCGGTCCGATCGACGGCCACGACATCAACGCCGTCGAGTCCGCGCTGCGGCGCGCGAAGCGCTTCCACGGCCCGGTCCTGGTGCACTGCCTCACCGAGAAGGGCCGCGGCTACGAGCCCGCCCTCGCGCACGAGGAGGACCACTTCCACACCGTCGGCGTGATGGACCCGCTCACCTGCGCACCGCTCGCCCCGCCGGGCGGCCCCTCCTGGACCTCGGTGTTCGGCGAGGAGATCGTGCGGATCGGGGAGGAGCGGGAGGACGTCGTGGCGATCACGGCGGCCATGCTGCACCCGGTGGGCCTCGGGAAGTTCGCCGAGCGCTTCCCGGACCGGGTGTGGGACGTCGGCATCGCCGAACAGCACGCGGCCGTCTCCGCCGCCGGCCTCGCGACCGGCGGACTGCACCCGGTCGTCGCCGTCTACGCCACCTTCCTCAACCGGGCCTTCGACCAGCTGCTGATGGACGTCGCCCTGCACCGCTGCGGGGTCACCTTCGTCCTGGACCGGGCCGGTGTCACGGGTACCGACGGACCCTCCCACAACGGCATGTGGGACATGTCCGTCCTCCAGGTCGTCCCGGGGCTCAGGATCGCCGCCCCGCGCGACGCCGACCAGTTGCGCGCCCAGCTGCGCGAGGCGGTCGCCGTGGACGACGCGCCCACCCTGGTCCGCTTCCCGAAGGAGACCGTCGGCCCGTCCGTCCAGGCGCTCGACCGCGTCGGCGGCATGGACGTCCTGCACCGCGCCGACCATCCCGAGGTGCTGCTGGTGGCCGTCGGCGTGATGGCCTCCGTGTGCCTCCAGGCCGCCGAGCTGCTCGAAGCCCGGGGCATCGGGTGCACGGTGGTGGACCCGCGCTGGGTCAAGCCCGTCGACCCCGAGCTGCCCCGGCTCGCCGCCGGGCACCGGCTGGTGGCCGTGGTCGAGGACAACAGCAGGGCGGCGGGCGTCGGTTCGGCGGTGGCGCTGGCCCTGGGGGACGCCGACGTGGACGTGCCGGTACGGCGGTTCGGCATCCCGGAGCAGTTCCTCGCGCACGCCAAACGCAGCGAGGTGCTGGCCGACATCGGTCTCACGCCCGTCGAGATCGCCGGGCGGATCAGCGCGAGCCTGGCCGCCAAGGACGTCGGCGGCGCAGTCAAGGAGAGTGAATGACCACCGAGTTCGACCTCGGCGCCCTGCTCGCCGAGCGCGGAGCCGAACGCTACGAGCTGCACGCGAAGCACCTCAACCCACAGCTTCCGCGCATGCTGCACACCATCGGCTTCGACAAGGTCTACGAGCGTGCCGAGGGAGCGCACTTCTTCGACGCGGAGGGCAACGACTACCTGGACATGCTCGCCGGGTTCGGCGTGATGGGCCTCGGCCGCCACCACCCGGTCGTCCGCAAGGCGCTGCACGACGTCCTGGACCTGGACCTCGCCGACCTCACCCGCTTCGACTGCCAGCCGCTGCCCGGCCTGCTCGCCGAGCGGCTGCTGGCCCACAGCCCGCACCTGGACCGGGTGTTCTTCGGCAACAGCGGCACCGAGGCGGTCGAGACGGCGCTGAAGTTCGCCCGCTACGCCACCGGCAAGCCGCGCGTCCTCTACTGCGACCACGCCTTCCACGGCCTGACCACCGGCTCCCTCTCGGTCAACGGCGAGAGCGGCTTCCGCGACGGCTTCGCCCCGCTGCTGCCCGACACCGCCGTACCGCTCGGCGATCTCAACGCGCTGGCGCGGGAGTTGCGGAAGGGCGATGTGGCCGCGCTGATCGTGGAGCCCATCCAGGGCAAGGGCGTGCACGAGGCGCCGCCCGGTTACCTGCGGGCCGCGCAGGAGCTGCTGCACCGGCACAAGGCGCTGCTCATCGCCGACGAGGTGCAGACCGGCCTCGGCCGCACCGGCGACTTCTACGCCTATCAGCACGAGGACGGCGTCGAGCCCGACCTGGTGTGTGTCGCCAAGGCCCTCTCCGGCGGCTATGTGCCCGTCGGCGCCACCCTCGGCAAGGAGTGGATCTTCAAGAAGGTCTACTCGTCCATGGACCGGGTGCTGGTGCACTCGGCGAGCTTCGGGTCCAACGCCCAGGCGATGGCGTGCGGGCTCGCCGTGCTCTCGGTCATGGAGAACGAGCAGATCGTCGCCGGCGTGCGCCGGACGGGGGAGCTGCTGAAGTCCCGGCTCACCGCGCTGATCGACACCTACGAGCTGCTGGCCGACGTCCGGGGCCGGGGCCTGATGATCGGCATCGAGTTCGGCAAGCCGTCCTCGCTGAAGCTGCGCGGCCGCTGGACCATGCTCCAGGCGGCCCGCAAGGGCCTGTTCGCCCAGATGGTCGTCGTACCGCTGCTGCAGAAGCACCGCATCCTCACCCAGGTCTCCGGTGACCATCTGGAGGTGATCAAGCTCATCCCGCCGCTGGTCGTCGACGAGGCCGACGTGGACCGGTTCATGGACGCCTTCACCGCGGTGATGGACGACGCGCACAGCGGCGGCGGCCTGATGTGGGACTTCGGCAAGACCCTGATCAAGCAGGCGGTGGCGAACCGCTGACGCGGCCCCGGCCGGCGCGGCTGTCGCCCCGGCCTTTTGCCCCAGAGGCAAGAAAATTGCCTCACGGGCAAGGCTGGGGCTGAATGGAGGCATGAACGCCTCAGACGCCGCGCCGGCGGCGGGCCCGGCCCCGGACGACGGCCTGCCCGCCGTCGCACCGCAGCTGCGTGCCCTGCGCCGCCGCGCCGGCCTCACCCTGGAGGGCGCCGCCCGCGCCGCCGGGCTCTCCCCGGCCCACCTGTCCCGGCTGGAGACCGGGCAGCGGCAGCCGTCGCTGCCGATGCTGCTCGCGCTCGCCCGTGTCTACGGTACGACCGTCTCGGAACTCCTCGGTGAGACGGTCGCCGACCGGGACGCGATCGTGCGGGCCGCCGACATGGAACCGACCCGCGCGGGCGGGTGGACGTACGTCCAGGCCGGGGCACCGGGCCGCGGCATGCAGGCCCTGCGGGTGCGGGTGCCGTACGGCTCCCAGGGCGACATCGTGCGCGTCCACCCCGGCGAGGAGTGGCTCTACGTCCTCAAGGGGCGCCTGCGCCTGCGCCTCGGCGACACCGCGCACCTGCTGGGGCCCGGGGACAGCGCGCACTTCGACTCGCTCACCCCGCACCGCCTCGCCGCCGAGGACCACGACGGCGTGGAGCTGCTGTTCGTCCACACCCTGCTGCAGAGCCCCACGGCCACGCTGTGCCTGGGCCCCCTGACCGGAGAGCTGCCATGAGCAACTTCGAGGAGAAGTTCCCCCGTTCCCTGTGGATCCGGCTGATCATCTACATCGCCCTCGGGCACGTCCTGGCCGCGTTCCTCTACCTGCTGTTCGCGGTGGGCGGCAAGGGCTGACGCCGGCGGGCCGTGCCCGGTGGGGATCCCGTCGGGCGGTACGAGGGCGGCAGCCCTGGCCGTCCCTCCCCGGCCGCGTCCGGTCAGTCCAGCAGGCGGGCGCGCAGGCGCTCGCGGGTCTCGGGGGAGAGGCCCAGGCCCCGCGCCAGGTAGCTGTCGACATCCCCCCAGGCCTCCTCGATGCTCGCGAAGGCCGCCTCCAGGTACTCCGCGCGGGCGTCGAAGAGCGGGTCGAGCAGCTCCATCACCTCGGGGGTGTACGCGGTGTCCGCGCCGCCGCTGCGGCGGACCTTGTAGCGGCGGTGCGCGGCCCCCGACTCCAGGTAGTCGGCGACGATCGCGTCGCGCTCCACCCCGAGCGCGAGGAGCGTGACCGCCATGGAGATGCCCGCGCGGTCCTTGCCGGCGGCGCAGTGCATCAGCGCGGGCACGCTGTCGTCGGCCAGGGCGTGCAGCACGCGCGCGTGCTCGGCGGTGCGCTCCGTGACGATCTTCCGGTAGGAGGCGATCATCCGGGCCGCGCCCTTGCCGTCGTCCAGGATGGCGCGCAGCTGGTCGAGGTCGCCGTCGCGGACCATCTTCCAGAACTCGGCGCCGTCCGCCGGGTCGCTCAGCGGCAGGTTCACGTTCCGCACGCCGGGCAGCTCGATGTCCGGGCCCTCCAGCTTCTGGTCGGCCGCGTTGCGGAAGTCGAAGACCGTGTGCAGGCCCAGGGAGGCGAGGAAGGCCGCGTCCTCCCGCGTCGCGTGCGCCAGGTGCCCGCTGCGGAACAGCACGCCGTACCGCACCCGCCGCCCGTCCGTGGTCGGCAGCCCGCCCACGTCACGGAAATTGCGCACTCCGGCCAGCTCCGGCTCGGTCGACGGGACCTGCTGCGTCACGGGGGCTCCTCCCGGTCGGACCCGCCGTCACGGCTCGTCGGCGGGCGCTCTGACGACCATACGACATCGATTTCCTCGGGCAATGAGTTGTCCACAGGCATTGTCAGAGGGGTCCGCGGCCCTTGATGATGTTGGCACTTGAGCGGATCTGTTGGCACCTGTGAGGTCTCGATGGTGGACATCGCCGAAAACGGTCGTACGTGGCTCCTGTCGGGCCCCGGCAGCAGTTATGCCCTGCATCTCACCGACGCGGACGAGCTGCTCCACCTGCACTGGGGGCCACGGATCGCCCTCGCCGACGCCGAGGCGCTCGCGGTGAGCCCGCTGCCCGGCTACTGGCCCTTCGAGTCCCCGCTCGACGGCCGCGAGGAGTACCCCGTCGAGGGCGGTCCCCGCTTCGTCCGCCCCGCCCTGTCCGTCCGCACCGAGGAGCGGCGCGGCACCGAGTGGCGCTTCGTGTCGTACGACACCGCACAGGACGAGGAGCTGAGGCTGCGCTTCGACGACGACGGAGTGGCGATCACCCTGCACTACCGGATGCGCGGCGACGTCGTGGAGCGCTGGGTGACCGTCGAGAACGGCGGCCACGCACGCGTGGAGCTGCTGCGGGCCGACGCGGCCACCTGGACCCTGCCCGACCGCGAGGGCTGGCGGCTGTCCCAGCTGCACGGCCGCTGGGCCGCCGAGTCCCGGCTCACCACCGCCCCCCTCACCTACGGGGAGAAGGTCATCGGCAGCCGCCGCGGCCACACCGGCCACCAGCACCTGCCCTGGGTCGCCCTCGACACCGACGCCACCGAGGAGCGCGGCGAGGTCTACGGCTGCGCGCTCGGCTGGTCCGGCTCCTGGCGCATCGCGGTGGCCCAACTCCCGGACGCGCGCGTGCAGATCACCGGCGGTGCCGGTTACGACGACTCCGGCCTGCTGCTCCTCGCGCCCGGGGAGTCGTACACCACGCCGGTCTTCGCGGGGCTGTGGACCGACGGCGGCTTCGGCGGCGCGAGCCGCGCCTGGCACGCCTACCAGCGCGCGTACGTCGTCCCTGACGCCGAGCGGGACCGGCCCGTGCTGTTCAACTCCTGGGAGGCGACCTTCTTCGACATCTCCGAGGAGCAGCAGCTCGCGCTCGCCCGCCGGGCCGCCGAGATCGGCATCGAGCTGTTCGTCGTCGACGACGGCTGGTTCGGCGCCCGCACCAGCGACCGCGCCGGCCTCGGCGACTGGACGCCCAACCCCGACCGCTTCCCGCACGGCCTGAAGCCCCTCGCCGACCAGGTGCACGGGCTCGGCATGCAGTTCGGCATCTGGGTCGAGCCCGAGATGGTCAACCCGGACAGCGACCTGTACCGGGCCCACCCGGACTGGGTGCAGTACCAACCGGGACGGAAGCGGACGGAACTGCGCAACCAGCTCGTGCTGAACCTCGCGCGCGAGGACGTCCAGGAGTACCTGTGGGAGCAGCTGGACGCCCTGCTGTCCAGCGCCCCCATCGACTACGTGAAGTGGGACTTCAACCGCTGCTTCACCGACGCCGGCTGGCCGGGCGAGCTGTACCCGCAGCGCCTGTGGGTGGACCACGTCCGCGCCCTGTACGCCCTGCTGGACCGGCTGCGGGCCGCGCACCCCGGGGTCGCCTTCGAGTCCTGCTCGGGCGGCGGCGGCCGGATCGACCTCGGTGTGCTCGGCCGCACCGACCAGGTGTGGACCTCCGACAACACCGATCCGCTGGACCGGCTCGCCATCCAGCACGGCTTCACGCAGATCCACCCCGCGCGCGTGATGGCGGCCTGGGTCACGGACAGCCCGAACACCCAGCTCAACGGCCGGGTCAGTTCGCTGCGCTTCCGGTTCGTCAGCGCCATGGCGGGCGTGCTCGGGGTCGGCGGTGACCTGACGGAGTGGAGCGCGCAGGATCTGGCCGAGGCCCGGCGGTGGGTGGAGCTGTACAAGGAGATCCGCCCGGTCGTGCAGCACGGCGAGCTGTACCGGCTGCGGCCCCCGGCCGGCGGTCTGAGTGCCGTGCAGTACGTCCGCGGGGAGGAGACAGTCGTCCTCGCCTGGCTTCAGGCCCAGAGCCACGGCGAGCCGGTGCCGGCGGTGCGGCTGCGCGGTCTCGACCCGACGGCGTCGTACGAATGCCGCGAAACGGGCGAAGTGCACCGAGGTGCCGTACTGCTGCACCACGGGCTGCGCACCGGACTCAAGGGCGACCTGGATGCGACGGTCATCCGGCTGCGTCGCATCTGAGACTTCTGCCTGAATTGACGCCTTCATTCCAACTCGCCATGGAATGCGGGCCACTGGGGAAGAGGCGCGTGAGGAGGGTCATATCCGTGACCGTGCGTCGCGCGTCATGTACACGTAATTCTGATACCGCAAAGGCGAATTGAAGAGACGAAGGGTGCGGGAATGCACGCTCGGTCACCGTGCATTCCCGTATCCGATCATTCTCGAACGGAACAGCGGGAACCGGCTGCTTGTTTCCGTGCGTCCCGCTCGCTTACGTTCGCCACCGACCCGGGCGGAACGCCGAATCCTGCCGCCGTCCGGACTCCCCACACATGACCCGCGTCGGCAGGAGCGGGGGACCCATCAGGTACGACGGCCTGTCCGGTCTCCGCGACAGGCCAGGGGTGCAGCCGTGCCGCGCACGGCCGGGCAGCTCCAGCCCGAACCCGACAGCTCACCTCGCAGGCGCCGGAGAGGAATCGCGCCATGCCTGCCAAGGGTAAGCACCGACGTCCCAAGACCCCGCGTTTTTCCCGCTCCCTCGCCGTCGCCGGAACCGGCGGCGCCGCCCTGGCCCTGCCCCTCCTCGGGGCCACCGGAGCACATGCCGCGCCTTCCGCGCAGGCCGCCTCCGGAACGGCCGTGCGGACCCTTCCCGGCACGGTGGAGAAGACCGCCCCGCGGCAGGACGCGGGCGCGCGCACCTACACCGTGCGCAGCGGCGACTGTCTCGCGACGATCGCCCGGGACCAGCATGTCAGCGGGGGCTGGCAGCGGCTCTACGAGGACAACCGGCAGGCCGTCGGCGCCGACCCGGGGCTCATCCACCCGGGCCTGAAGCTCACCCTCGGCGGGACGGCGGAGCCGGCCGCGCCGAAGTCCACCGAGCCGGCCGCGCCGAAGCCCGCGGTGTCCGCCGCACCGAAGTCCGCGGCGCCCGCCGCGCCGAAGGCCACGCAGCAGGCCGCGCCGAAGCCCGCCGCCGAGCAGACCTCCGCCGGGTACACCCTCCCGGTGACGGGCGCCGCCGTCGGCACCGGCTACCACGTCGCCGGCAGCATGTGGTCCAGCGGCTACCACACCGGCGTCGACTTCGTCGTCCCCACCGGCACCTCCGTCAAGGCCGTCGCCGCGGGCACCGTCGTCTCCGCGGGCTGGGGCGGCGCGTACGGCAACCAGGTCGTCCTCAAGCTGAACGACGGCTACTACGCCCAGTACGGCCACCTCTCCCAGCTCTCCGTCTCGGCCGGGCAGACCGTGACCGCGGGGCAGCAGATCGGCCTGTCCGGCGCCACCGGCAACGTGACCGGGCCGCACCTGCACTTCGAGATCCGCACCACGCCGGACTACGGCTCGGACGTCGACCCGGTCGCCTACCTCCGCTCGCACGGCGTCGCCGTCGGCTGACGCCCGCGCCCCCGCGCCACCTGCCTGACACGCCTCCGAAGGCCGGACCCACGATCCCCGGGTCCGGCCTTCGGTGTACCGTGCAGCTTCTATTCCTGGTTTTGCGAACTATTTAAGAGTGGCTCATCTCACCGTTCGTCAAGTCCTGCCTACGGTCGCGTAGGTCACATCGAAGGTGAATCATGGTCCGACGTGGCAGACGATTCGAAGAATGACAGCAGATCAGTGATCGGGTCGTACGTGGCGGTGGGGGACAGCTTCACCGAGGGCGTGGGCGACCCCGGCCCCGACGGGGCGTTCGTGGGCTGGGCCGACCGGTTCGCGGTGCTCCTCGCCGACCGGCGCCCCGAGGGCGACTTCCAGTACACCAACCTCGCCGTGCGCGGAAAGCTGCTGGACCAGATCGTGGCCGACCAGGTGCCGCAGGCCATCGCCATGGCCCCGGACCTGATCTCCTTCTGCGCGGGCGGCAACGACATCATCCGCCCGGGCACCGACCCCGACGAGGTGGCCGAGCGCTTCGAACGCGCCGTGGCCCGGCTGACACGGGCCGCCGGCACGGTGATGGTGACGACCGGCTTCGACACCCGCGGCGTCCCCGTCCTCAAGCATCTCCGCGGCAAGATCGCCACCTACAACGGGCATGTCCGTGCCATCGCCGACCGGTACGGCTGCCCCGTCCTCGACCTGTGGTCCCTGAGGTCCGTGCAGGACCGCAGGGCCTGGGACAACGACCGGCTGCACCTGTCGCCCGAGGGGCACACGCGCGTGGCGCTGCGCGCGGGACAGGTCCTCGGCCTCGACGTCCCGGCCGACCCGGAGCAGCCGTGGCCGCCGCTGCCGCCCCGGGGCACGCTGGAGATCCGCCGCGACGACGTCCAGTGGGCCCGGGAGTACCTCGTGCCGTGGATCGGCCGCCGACTGCGCGGCGAGTCCTCGGGCGACCACGTGACCGCCAAGGGCACGCTGTCACCGGACGACATCAAGATGCGGATCGCCTCGGTGGCCTGACCCGACCGGCCCGCGCCGGCACCACCGGCGCGGGCCCTCGCCGCTCCACGGGCCGAACGCGCCCCCTTCGCGGGCGGGCCCTTCGGCGGCTCCGCGAAGGCCCGCGCGTCAGCGCTGCCTGCCGGTCAACGCCTCCCGCTCCAGGCCCAGTTCGCGGGCAAGGGCGTCGTCCACCCACTCCTGTGCCCGGGACCGGGACACCGCGCCCGGGTACGACGTCAGCTGTACCGCCAGCCCGTCCAACAGCGCGGTCAGCCGCAGCGCCGTACCGGCCGGGTCCGCGCACGCGAACTCACCGGCCGTGACGCCCTCGGCGATGACGCCGGCGATCGCCGCCTTCCACTGCTCGTCCAGCTGCCGGGTGACCTCCCGCAGGGCGGGCTCGCGCAGGGACACGGCCCAGCCCTCGATCCACAGCCGCCAGCCCTTGGCCTGCCCGGTCGGCGCGTACCAGCGCACCGCGGCCCGCAGCCGGCGCAGCGCGGTGGTCCGCCGGCCCAGCAGCTTGCGCAGGCGCGCGAGATCGTCCTCGGCCGCGTAGGCGAACGCGGCGGCGACCAGCTTCTCCTTCGTGGAGAAGTGATACAGCACCAGCGCGTTGCTCACCCCGAGGGACGCGGCCACGTCGGCGATCCTGACCGCCGCCACGCCGCGCGCCTCGATCTGCTCGATGGCCGCCCGCAGCAGCTCCTCGCGCCGCTCGGCCACGCTCAACCGCACTCTCGCCACGCGGACACCCTAGTCGTTGGCCCGGATGCCGCCGCAGCCGTCGCCCGGCAGGCCCCTCACCGGTACCACCCGAACCGGTCCGCGATCACCGGCAGCCGCTCGGTCACGAGGGCGTGCGCGGCCGCGCGCGGGGTCGTCCCGTCGGCCTCGGCACGGTCCAGCATCCGGCCGACCAGGGCGCGCATCGAGCGCCGGATGTGCCCGAACGCCTCGTCGGCGTCCGCGCCGACGTCCCCGAACAGGGTCCACCACCACCACGCGTTCGTCGCGGAGTTGACCACCACGTCCGGCAGCACCGTCACCCCGCGCGCGGCGAGCAGCGCCTCCGCCTCGGGCACGACGGGCATGTTGGCGGCCTCCACGATCCAACGCGCCCGGATCCGCTCCTGGTTCGCGCGGTCGACGGCGTAGGACACGGCGGCCGGCACCAGCACCTCCGCCTCCGCGGACAACCACGCCTCGCCGGGCAGTTCGCGGTCGCCGGGGCGCAGCGCGCCGCGGTCCACGGTGCCGTGGCCGTCCCGCGCCGCCAGCAGCGCCTCGACGTCGAGCCCCGCCGGGTTGGCGATCGTGCCCTTGATGTCGGCGACGGCCACGACCGTCAGGCCCGCGCGCGCGAGGAAGCGCGCGGTGGCCCCGCCCATCGTGCCGAGGCCCTGCACGGCGACCCGGGTGCCCGGATGCGGCACTTCCGCCCGGTCCAGGGCCGTCAGCACCGACTCGGCGACCCCGCAGCCGCCCGCCAGCTCGTCCAGGCCGATGCCGTCCACCTCCACCGCGAAGGCCTCCGCGAGCCGCGCGCGGGCCGTCGCCTCGTCGTCCAGCAGCGGATACACCGCCTGGATCGAGGAGACCAGGCCCGCCTCGGCCGCCGCGCGGTCCACCAGGTCCTGGGTGAGGCCCAGGTCCTCGCCGGTGGTCCAGCAGCTCTCGACGTACGGCCGCATGGCGCGCAGATAGCGCACGAGGAGCCCGTACGCCTCCGGGTCCCGGGGATCGCAGTCGATGCCGCCCTTGGCACCGCCGAGCGGGATGTAGCGGCCCTCGGGGTCGTAGTGCAGGGCCTCCTTCATCGTCATGCCGCGGGCGAGTCCCGCCACCTCCTCCAGCGTGCATCCGGGCCGCATCCGCAGTCCGCCGCTCGCCACGCCCCGCACCAGCCGGTCCACGACCAGGAAGCCCTGGCGGCCGGTGACGTGATCGGTCCAGACGAGCGACAGCAAAGGGGTGGCCACAGGGGCGGTCATGGGGCTTCCTCGGGGGAGCGACGAGGGTGATCACCTGAACGGCGAGTCAGTATCCGGACCCGGTCCCGGCCCTGTCAACGCGCCGGGCGCAGCACCGGGAGGCGGCGCACGCACCCCTGCGTGGCCGGGCCGGCGGCGCGGCCGACCATAATGGGGACCTCACCCACTCCACCGGGAGGTACCGTGACCGGTCTGCGTTCCGCGAGCTCCGGGCTCCGCGCGCTGCGGCCCGCCGCGTTCGGAGCGGACCCGGGGGGTGAGCGCATGGCCCGCATCCGCCGCTCGCCGCACTTCAAGGACGGCGTCTTCCAGAACCCCGGCGGCCCCGCACGCACCCGGCCCACCGGCTCCTCGCTGGACCTGGCGAAGGTGTTCCTGGACAGGGACACCCGGCCGCTGCGCGCCCCCAAGGGCACCGTCCCGGTGCATCCCACGACCTTCGCCGACCTGGCCAGGCCGCCCGCCACCGGACTGCGGCTGACCTGGGCGGGCCACTCCAGCGTGCTCGCCGAGATCGACGGCCACCGGGTGCTGTTCGACCCGGTCTGGGGCGAGCGCTGCTCCCCGTTCCCCTTCGCCGGACCCAAGCGGCTGCACCCGGTGCCGCTGCCGCTGGCCGCGCTCGGTCCGGTCGACGTCGTCGTCATCTCGCACGACCACTACGACCACCTGGACCTGCCCACCATCAAGGCGCTGGCCGGCACGGACACCCTCTTCGCCGTGCCGCTCGGCGTGGGCGCCCACCTCGAACACTGGGGCGTCTCCGCGGACCGGCTGCGCGAACTCGACTGGCACGAGTCCACGCGGGTCGGAGGCCTCACCCTCACCGCCACCCCGGCCCGCCACTTCTGCGGCCGGGGCCTGCGCAACACCCAGCACACCCTCTGGGCGTCCTGGGCCGTCGCCGGCGAGGAGCACCGGATCTACCACAGCGGCGACACCGGCTACTTCGACGGCTTCAAGGACATCGGCGCCGCGCACGGCCCGTTCGACGCCACGATGATCCAGATCGGGGCGTACAGCGAGTTCTGGCCCGACATCCACATGACCCCCGAGGAGGGCCTGCGCGCCCACCTCGACCTCCAGGGCGGCGCACCGCACGGCGTCCTGCTCCCGATCCACTGGGGCACCTTCAACCTCGCGCCGCACCCCTGGGCCGAGCCGGGGGAGTGGACCAAGGAGGCCGCCGAGGAGGCCGGCCAGGCGGTGGCCCTGCCCCGGCCGGGCGAGCCCTTCGAACCCGCCGGCAAGCTGCCGGCGGAGGCGTGGTGGCGCAGCGCGTCCGGGGACCTGCGGCGCACCTGGCGCTCGGTCGGGGCGTTCGTCGCGGAGCCGCCCGCGCGCGGCACCGGCGACTGAGCCGACCGGGCCGGCCGGCCCCGGTTCCGCGGATAAAGCTTCCTGTTCGACTCTCAGGCCGCCTTCGACCCCACCGCGGCCCCGCGCGTCTCCTCCGGCCCCTGCGCGGAATACCTCCCGAAGCCCGACGCCGACGACTCCGTCGTGCTCGCCGGACAGTTCTCGTACGGGGCGACGCGACCGGCTGCTTCAGGGCCATCCCGCACACCGATCCGGCTCGACCCCTGGCCCACCCAAGGCCAAAGCGAACACGCTAAGTGATGGCGGGGGTGGGCCGGGTCGGACGGAGCGGTCTCAGAGGCGGCTGCCCAGGCCGCGCCGGGAGCGCGATGCGCGCGCGGGTGCGCCGCTCCGGGGAGGGCCCGGCGATGGGGATGATCGGCCGACCGTTCCGTTCGTGACCACTTGTGACCAGTCACGATCGCTCCTGGCTTGATTCGGCCCGGTGCCGAGCAACGGTCATCGGACTTTCGTACGACCCCTCATACCAGAGCGGGACGCTCCTCGGGTGACTTTGTCAACTGCCCACCGCACATGATGCTCAGGCGACTACTGTGAGTGTCCGTCGGGCGACGCGCGGCCGGGTGCACCGGTCCCGCCGGCCGGCAGCGATGACGCATGCCCGCATCGACGCATGCCCGCACCGCGCACCGCACGAGGACACAGGCCCGACGGACCAGTACGAGGACGCAGATGTCTCACCTCCGAGCACCGGCCGGCCGCGCCGATCGCCGCGAGGGCGGCCGGCACGGGCGACAGGTGGCCCGACCCGCTCCCGCACTGCCCGAAACGCACATACGGCCCCAGCTGATGCGGCTCGCCGTCCTGCCGCCCCTCGCGGTCACCCTCAGCGGCACCGCCGCGGTGCTGTTCAGCATCCGCTCCACCGGCGCACGCACCGGCCCCCTCCTGTGGGCCGTGCTCGCCGGAGCGGTCACCGTCGCCGTCGCCGGCGTCCTGATCGCCGCCGTGGCCGCCGACCGTGCCGCCCGCTCGGTCGCCGACCGCGTCGACGCGCTGCGCCGCACCGCCGCGCGCGGCGAGGCCGACCTGCACGCCCTGGTCGACGCGCTGCGGCAGGGCGAGACCCCGCCCCAGCGGGGCCCGCGCCGCCGTCCGCCCGCCGACGCCGACGACTTCGAACTGCTCGCCGCCGATCTGGCGCGCGCGTACGACGGCGCCGTCACCGCCGTCGTACGGGCCGCCCAGCTCTCCAGCCAGACCGGCAGCCAGCAGAAGCTGGAGGTGTTCGTCAACCTCGCGCGGCGGCTCCAGTCCCTGGTGCACCGGGAGATCTCGATCCTCGACGACCTGGAGAACGAGATCGAGGACCCCGACCTGCTCAAGGGGCTCTTCCACGTCGACCATCTGGCCACCCGCATCCGCCGGCACGCCGAGAACCTCGCCGTCCTCGGCGGCGCCGTCTCCCGGCGCCAGTGGAGCAACCCCGTCAGCATGACCGAGGTGCTGCGCTCCGCCATCGCCGAGGTCGAGCAGTACTCCCGGGTCAGGCTGGTGCCGCCCATCGACGGCGAACTGCGCGGCCACGCCGTCGCCGACGTCATCCACCTGCTCGCCGAACTCATCGAGAACGCCACGGTGTTCTCCGCCCCGCAGACCCAGGTGCTGCTCCGGGCCAACCTCGTCACCTCCGGCCTCGCCGTGGAGGTCGAGGACCGCGGGCTCGGCATGCCCGTCGCCGAGCAGGAGCGGATGAACGCCGTGCTCGCCGACCCCGACCAGGTCAACGTCGCCAGCCTGCTGGCCGACGGCCGTATCGGGCTCTACGTCGTCTCCCAGCTCGCCCGCCGGCACAGCATCCACGTGCGGCTTCAGACCAACATCTACGGCGGGGTGCAGGCCGTCCTCGTCGTGCCGCAGGCGCTGCTGGGCAACGCGCCGGGCGTGCCGGGCACGGGGGCCGGGGCCGACGCACCGCAGCCGCAGCGGTCGGGGGAGGCCGGGGCGCCGCACGAGGTCCGGGCGGTGGCACCCCCGCCGCCCGCGCACGCGCCAGGCGCCGAAGCGGG
>NZ_JBEXKG010000100.1:0-29482 GCF_040609555.1 Streptomyces sp. NPDC004658 | reverse complement strand
GCGCAGGCGGCCTGGCGGCCGGGCCCTGTCGGCGCCCGCCGGGTGCACGCCGGCAGCGGCCGCCCCCCGGTCCCGTTCCCGTCCGGCCGACCGCAGCCAGGTCCCGAACCGCGCCACCCCCGCCTGGACGCCCCGTCCCGTGCGCCCCCGCAGCGCCGCCGGCCCCGTCACCGTCATCCGGTCCTCACTCCCCCGTGAGCGAGCCGAAGTCCACGCCGGAGCCGAGGAGCAGTCCCGCGCCCAGCAGGAGCATCGTCGCCGGGACCATGAACGTGGTGATCATCAGCGTGGCCTTCGGCACCGCCCGGGCGGCCTTGCGGCGGGCGTTCTGGGCGTCGGTGCGGCGCATGTCCTTGGCCAGCGAGACCAGCGTGTCCACGATGGGCGCGCCCAGTTCCTCCCCCTGCTGCAACGCGGTCACGAACATGGCCACCTGCTCGGAGTCGTTGCGCCGCCGCAGCTCCGCGAAGGCCTCGCGGCGGCTCATGCCGAGGTCCATCTGGCGCAGGGTGATGCGCAGTTCGTCGGCCCACGGGCCCTCGTAGCGGGAGGCGACCCGGTCCAGGGCCTGCCGGAAGCCGAGCCCCGCGCTGACCACCACCGCCAGGACGTCCAGGAAGTCCGGCAGGGTGCGTTCGATGACGTCCTTGCGGACCCGGATCGCCGACCAGAGGCCGACCTCCGTCCAGAACGCGCCGAACAGGAGCAGCAGGACGGCCACGAACCACTGGCCGCGCAGCAGGAACACCAGGAATCCCACGCCGCCGAGGGCGCCGTAGACCGCGCGGCGGGCGGCGTAGCGGTCGATGGTCAGGCCGCCGGGGTTGCCCGCGAGGTCGATCTTCCTGCGGTACCTGGCCACCAGGCGCGGGCCCATCAGGCGCAGTACGGCCGGGGCGTAGCGCATGCCCATGCGGTCGATGACCGAGCCGACCGCGCCGGTGCGGGTGGCACCGACCTCCAGGGCGACGGCGAGGTCGCCGGGGAGCCGGGCGTCCGCGCGGTACATGCGGATGCCGGTGAAGACGCCCCAGACGCCGAGGCCCATGAGCAGGGCGAGCAGGTATGCCATCGGGTCACCTCCCTCAGACGTCGATCCGGCTCATGCGGCGGATGAGGACGAAGCCGACGGCGTACAGGGCGAACGCGATGATCACGCACGCCTGGCCGACCGGTGAGCCGGTCATGCGGTCGAGCGCGCCGTCCTTGACGCCGTTCATGAGGAACAGCGCGCCGATCCCGAGGACGGGCACGGCGTACGAGGTCATGGTCACCTGGGAGAGCTGGGTGCGGATCTCGCGCCGGGTCTCCTTGCGTTCCTCCAGGGTCTCGGTGAGGTTGCGGAGCGCGGAGACCACCTGGCCGCCCGCCCGGTTGGACAGGACCAGCGTCGTCACGAGCACGACCAGTTCGCGGGAGGGGAGGCGGTCGGCCAGCTCGCCGAGGGCGTCGTCCAGGGAATGGCCGATGGCCAGCTGGTCGGACACCTTGGCCAGTTCCTCGCCGGCGGGGGCCTCCAGCTCCTCCGCCGCCATGCCGATCGCGGTGCGCAGGGCGAGGCCGGCCTGGGTGGCGTTGGCGAGGATGCGGGCCAGTTCCGGCAGTTGGTTGATGAAGCGTTCGATGCGTTTCTGCCGCTGCCAGTTGAGGAACTGGACCGCCGCCCAGACGCCCAGCAGACCCGCGAGCGGTCCGAAGAAGGGGGCCAGGGCGGCCTGGCCGATCAGCCAGAGCGCGGCCACCGCGCCGAGCATGGCGGCGAAGAACTCCCCCGGCGTGACGTCCAGGCCGGTCGCCGCGAGGCGCCGTTCCAGCCAGCGGCCGAGGCGGGTGCGGCGCAGCCGCCGGTCCAGGTCGCGGAAGCGGCGGGTGCGGCCGGTCGCGGGGGCTGGGCCGGTGTGCGCGAGGCGCTCGACGATGGCGGCGCGCCGGGCCCGGCCGGAGGCGTAGGCGTGCACGCCGGCCACGGCCAGGACGCAGGTCAGCAGCGTCACGCCGGTGGTGAGCTGGACGAGGGTGTGGAGTTCCATGGTCCTTCAGTCCTACCTGGCTTCTCGGGTGGCGAGCTGGTCGGCGGAGCGGGCGACGCCGAAGGCCTGCGGGACGGGCTGGCTCGCCATGTAGAGGCGGTCGGCGGTACGGCGGGGCAGCGGGAAGTACCGGAAGGCGCCGAACACGCGGCCGTCCGGGGTCATGGGCTGTGCCTCGAAGCGCGCCACGGTCGCCAGCCGGTACGGCTCTCCGCCGTGGCTGTCGAGGAGCGCGATCTCGGTGATCCGGCGGGCTCCGTCGGCGAACCGGGTGAGCTGGACGATGACGTCGACCGCGCTGTTGATCTGGTCGTGCAGGGCGACGAAGGGGACCTCGACGTCGGACATGGAGGCCAGGGTCTGCAACCGGGTCAGGGCGTCCTCGGCGCTGTTGGCGTGCACGGTCGCCAGCGAGCCGTCGTGGCCCGTGGACATCGCCTGGAGCATGTCGAGGGACTCGCCGCCGCGGACCTCGCCGACCACGATCCGGTCGGGGCGCATCCGGAGGGAGTTGCGGACCAGGTCCCGGATGGTGACCTGCCCCTTGCCCTCCACGTTCGGCGGGCGGGACTCCAGGCGGACCACGTGGGTCTGCTGGAGCTGGAGTTCGGCGGAGTCCTCGATGGTGATGATGCGCTCGTGCGACGGGATCAGCCCGGACAGGGCGTTGAGCAGGGTGGTCTTCCCGGTGCCGGTCGCACCGGAGACGATGATGTTGAACTTGGCCTGCACCAGGCCCGCCAGCAGATGGACCATGTGCTCGTCCAGCGAGCCGAAGCCGATCAGCTCCTGGAGGGTGAAGGAGCGCGGGAAGCGGCGGATGGTGAGGACGGGGCCGGTCAGGGACAGCGGCGGGATGATGACGTTGACCCGCTCCCCGGAGGGCAGGCGGGCGTCCACCATGGGATTCGACTCGTCCACGCGGCGGTTGACCGTCGACACGATCCGCTCGATGGTCTGCATCAGCTGGTCGGCGGAGACGAAGCGGAGGGCGAGCTGCTCCACCCGGCCGCCGCGCTCCACGAAGATCGCGTCGGGGCCGTTGACCATGATCTCCGTGATGGACGCGTCCTCCAGCAGCGGCTCCAGGATGCCGAGGCCGAGCGCCTCGTCCACCACCCGGCGGATCAGCTGGGAGCGTTCGACGGTCGACAGGACCGGGCCCTCGCGGCTGATGATGTGCCCGAGCACCCGCTCCAGCCGTGCCCGGCGTTCGGCGGCGGCCAGCGAACTCATCTCCGCGAGGTCGATCTCCTCGAGCAGCTTGGCCCGGTAGGAGGCGACCAGGTGCCCGTCCTCGCCCCGGCTGCCGTGCTCCTCCGGGGTGCTGATGCGTGCCCGCAGGCTCATGGGGTCGCTTCTCCTCGGTCAGTGGTCGAGCGGCATGGTGGCGGACTTGGTGGCGGAGCCGAGGTCCCAGACGACGGTGGGGATGTGGACGGTCGCGGTGACGGTGACCGAGTCCTCCCCTCCCCCGGTCGGGCCGCACCGCACGGACAGGCCACCGCTGACCGCGTCGGCGCACGCCTGCCCCACGTCCTGGTGCAGGGAAGCGGCCCGCGCCCCGGCCCGCGCCGCCGTTCCGGCCTGCTCGGCGGCGTAGGCGACGGCGCCGATCTGGAACCCGGCCAGGCCGACGATCAGCAGGACGGGCACGAACCCCAGGTATTCGATGGCGACCTGGCCCCGGTCGCGTCGCGGGTGGCGGTACGGCATCTCAGTGCTTCGCCTCCTCGACGGCTCCGGCGTGGCCGTGGACGGTGACGGGGAAGTCGACGAAGCCGGGGAAGAGGACGGGGACCTTGATGGCCACGTCGGCCGTCACGTAGCCGCTCCCGCCGCAGTGGTCCACGCCGGCGCCCTCCCGCCACGCTCCCGACAGGTGCTTCAGCGCGGCCTGTTCGCACGCCCCGAACCGCTCGCCCGGGGGTGCCGCCGTCCCCGCCCGTACGCCCTCGTCCGCAGCATTCCCCGCGAGCGTGAAGGCGTACCCCACGAGCACGGCCTGCCACATGAGCACCAGCGTCAGAACGATCAGCGGGGTCATGCCCAGGAACTCGACGCTCACCTGCCCCCGGTCCCCGTCCGGCCTTCTCATCAGGGGCTCACTCCTTCCGCCGCCGCAGGCTCACGGCACCGCGTCCGCCCCCGCGATGGGAGGCTCCTTCCGCCGCCTTGACCAGCCCCAGCTCACCCGCGAGCGCCCACAGCGCCTGCTTGACCGTGCTCTTGGCGTCGAGTTCGTGGAGCCGCCCGGCGTCCACGACGCCCTGCAGTTCCCTGAAGTTGGCGGGTACGGCCGTACGCGCCAGCGCCGTCCCGGTGATGCGCTGCACGAGCGCGGGCTGGATCTCCGTACTGCGCGAGTGCCGGTTGACGACCACGGTCGTCTCCTCGGCCTTGCGGATCTGGAGCCGGTCCCACATCCGCACGGTCCGTTTGGCGGCGCGTACGGCGATGACGTCCGGGGTGGTGACCAGCAGCGCGGTGTCGGCCATCTCGACGGCCGCGGCGCCGGCTCCGCTGAGCTGGGCGCCGCAGTCGACGACGACGACCTCGTAGCGGGAGCGCAGGGCGCTGACCAGCTGACGGGTGGCCCGGTCGGTGACCTCCTCGCCGCGTTCGCCCTCGCCGGGCGCGAGGAGCAGGGCGAGCCCGGTGTCGTGGCGGAAGACGGCGTCGGCGAGGACCCGGGGCGAGATGTCGGTGATGGCGGCCAGGTCGGCCACCGACCGGCGGAACTGGATGTCCAGGTAGGAGGCGACGTCGCCGGTCTGGAGGTCGAGGTCGACCAGGGCGGTGGCGCGGCCGGAGGCCTGGGCGGCGAGGGCCAGCTGGATCGCGGTCAGTGTCGCGCCCACGCCTCCCTTGGCGCCGCTGACCGTGACGACGGTGCCGCCGGCCCCGGCGAGCATCTCGGCGCCGTGGCCGAGGTGCCGTCGTACCCCCGTCGACCACTGGCCGACGGCCTGGACGCGGTTGGCGAGTTCCTCGTACGACAGCGGGAGCGCGACCAGGCCGCGGGCCCCGGAGTCCATGGCGGCGGCGAACAGGCCCGGGCTCGCGTCGGTGGTGACGAGGATGACGCCGACGGCCGGGAAGCGCAGCGCGACCTCGCGGATCAGTTCCAGGGCCGGGACCGGGCCGATCCGCTCGTGGACGACCACCACCTCGGGCAGTTCGTCGACCGACTCGGCGGCGAGCCGGGCGAGGGTGTCGACCAGCTGGGTGGAGTCGGTCACCGGGGGCTGGGGTTCGGCGTCGGGGAGCTGGCTGAGCAGGGTGGTGAGGGAGCGGACGGCGTCCGGGTCCGCGCCGGCCGGGAGGATCCTGGTGGGCATGGCCGCCTCTCACTTGTCCGTCGCGAGTTCGTAGGTGCGGTCCTTGTCGGGGACGCTGGTCTCGCTGCCGGGGGCCACGAGCGCGAGCCGGACGCGCTGGGCGAAGGACTCGGCGTAGGTGACGCGCTGGGCGTCGATGGTGGACAGCGCGAAGGTGATGGGGACGGCTTCGGTGGGCTGCCGGTCCCTGTCGCGGTCGGGTTCCAGGGCGGTGATCCGGCCGACGTCGATGACCCGGGCGTCGGTCACGATGATCTTCGACTGGTCCGGGTCGCCCTCCTTCTTTCCCTCGAAGGTGGCATAGACGTTGACCCGCGACCCCGGGGTGATCTTCCCCGCCACGCCGGTCGCCGCGTCGATCATGATGGCGACCTCCTGCTGGCCGGGGCGGAGGGCGGGCCGGTCCACGATCATGTCGGTCTGGAGCAGGGAGCCGGCGTGCAGGGTGGTCACGGCGATCTTGCCGCGGATCTGCCGCAGGTCGGTGACGGCGTTGCCGGACAGCCACCGCCTCGGCATCTCGATCTTCTCGAACTGGCCCGTGTCCAGGGCGGTGTACGGCTTCACCTCGGACCTGACCCGGTAGGCGGCGACCTCGGGCCCGACCTTGGAGTTCGCGTCGTGGATGACGGAGAGCACGCCGGCGAACGCGCCCAGCGCGCACAGGACCGACAGGATCAGGAGTATCACGCCGCGGCGCTGACGGGAGTTCATGTGCCGTGCAACCTCATTGGGGGAATCGGTCGGGCGGGACGGGTCAGGTTCGCGCAGGTCAGGCGGGCGTTCGCGGTTCCAGGGCGCGGGGTGGCCCGGACGCGGGCGGGGTGGCGGAGCAGAAGACGCAGCGGTCGCCGATCACGTCCAGGCCGCACCAGTGGCAGCTGGTCTGCCGTACGGAGGTGACCAGTTGGTAGAGGACGGACAGGTCGGCGAGGTAGCCGCAGAACTCGACCATGCGGCCGGTCCCCCACCACACCGGGGACTCGGCGGGCAGCGGAGTCTCGCGCAGCCCGTGCACGCCCCACCGGGTGCCGAGCCCGGCGGCCCACTCGCTCTGCAACTGCCCCTTCGCGACCAGCATCCAGGTGCTGAACTCGGGGCCCTTCAGGGTGGCGTCGGGGGCCACCTTCACCAGCTGCGGCTCGGGGTGGGCGAGGACGGCGAACTGGCTGCCCGGCATCCAGGACCTGGCGTGCGCCTTGAGCCCGACGGGGACCCGGTCCAGCTTGGCGACGGAGCCGAGGACGGCGCCGGCGTGGATGTAGTGGGTGAGCAGCCGTCCGGCGGAGGCGAGCACGCCCGGACTCAGGTCGCAGGAGGCGAGCTGGCGCAGTTGCCGGGCCAGGACGGCGATGCCGAGTGGCGGTAACTCCGGCCGGAACAGGGCGATGCGGTCGCTCTCCAGCAGCGAGCGCAGGGTGTGGAGCCGCCGTACGACCGGCTCCGGGGTGGCCTGTGAGCAGACGACGACCACATAGCCGTACTGCTCGGTGAGGGTGTGGAGTTCGGTGAGGGCCTGGTCCAGCGGCTTGTGGTCGAGGCCGGCCAGCACGACGGCGGGCATGGTCCGCTCGTCCTGCGCCGGCAGGGCCATGTCGGCACTGGTCACGGCAATGGCAGTTGGCACGCGCAGCTCCCCGCTCTTCACACCCGCCGGCCCACCGGTGTAACTCCAATGCGCCAGGACGACTTCACTGCGTGACTACCTGAGCACTGTATCCACGGGCGTATGGCCGGAGAACAGCGTTTGTGAAGCCGGTGTGGAACTCTCACGGAGCAAGTCCCGCCAAACCCGGACAGGTTGCGTCACCGATCGGAGACGGCTTTGGTCTGGACCTCTTGACACCCGGATTGGTCTGGACCAACTTAAGGGCGCAAGCGGTGGCCACCGCACCTCTCCTCCACCCTCCCCGCCCACTCCCCCGGAGGTACCAGTGGACCGCGCACCAGGCATACCCAGACCCCGCGGACGGCGGCTCGCGGCATGGTCCGCCACCACCGCCCTGGCCCTCTCGGTCGCGGGCATCGCCGCGGCCGCCCCCGCGTCCGCCGCGGACGTCAACAACGTGAAGAACGCGGGCTTCGAGTCGGGCCTGGCCAACTGGACGTGCACGGCAGGCAGCGGCACGACGGTCACCTCCCCGGTGCACGGCGGCACCGCGGCCCTGAAGGCGACCCCGGCCGGCCAGGACAACGCCCAGTGCACCCAGACGGTCGCGGTCAAGCCCAACTCGACGTACACGCTGAGCGCCTGGGTCCAGGGCGGCTACTCCTACCTGGGCGTGACCGGCACCGGCACGACCGACGTCTCGACGTGGACACCCGACTCGGCGTCCTGGAAGCAGTTGTCGACGACGTTCACGACGGGCGCGTCCACGACCTCGGTCACGGTCTACACCCACGGCTGGTACGGCCAGGCGGCCTACTACGCCGACGACGTCTCGGTCTACGGCCCCGACGGCGGCGGAGGCGGCGACCCCGCCCCCACGGTCCCGGCGGCCCCCGCCGGCCTCTCCGTGACGGGTACGACGTCCTCCTCGGTCTCCCTGTCCTGGTCGGCCGTGTCGGGTGCGACGGGCTACAACGTCTACCGCAACGGCACCAAGGTCGCGGCCGTGACCGGCACATCGGCGACGGTGACCGGCCTCGCGGCGTCCACGTCGTACTCCTTCCAGGTCACGGCGACCAACGCGGCCGGCGAGTCGGCCAAGTCGGCGACGGTGACGGGCACGACGACCTCCGGGACGGGCACCGGAGGCGGCGGCTCCCTGCCCAAGCACGCGGTGACCGGCTACTGGCAGAACTTCAACAACGGCGCCACGGTCCAGAAGCTCTCGGACGTCCCGTCGTCCTACGACATCATCGCGGTGGCCTTCGCCGACGCGACCTCCACCCCGGGAGCCGTGTCCTTCACCCTGGACTCCGCCGGCCTGAACGGCTACACCGTCGACCAGTTCAAGGCGGACATCAAGGCCAAGCAGGCGGCCGGCAAGAAGGTCATCATCTCGGTCGGCGGCGAGAAGGGCTCGGTGGCGGTCAACGACGCGGCCTCGGCCACCAACTTCGCCAACTCGGTCTATTCCCTGATGCAGACGTACGGCTTCGACGGCGTCGACATCGACCTGGAGAACGGCCTCAACGCGACGTACATGACGCAGGCCCTGCGCGCCCTGTCGTCGAAGGCGGGCTCCTCGCTGATCATCACGATGGCCCCCCAGACGATCGACATGCAGTCGACGTCCAACGCGTACTTCCAGACGGCGCTGAACATCAAGGACATCCTGACGGTCGTCAACACCCAGTACTACAACAGCGGTTCCATGCTGGGCTGCGACGGCAAGGTCTACAGCCAGGGCACGGTCGACTTCCTCACGGCCCTCGCCTGCATCCAGCTGGAGGGCGGCCTCTCCCCGTCCCAGGTCGGCCTCGGCCTCCCCGCCTCCACCCGCGCGGCGGGCAGCGGCTACGTCTCCCCGACGGTGGTCGACAACGCCCTGGACTGCCTGACGGCGGCCACGAACTGCGGCACCTTCAAGCCGTCCAAGACCTACCCCGCGCTGCGGGGCGCGATGACCTGGTCCACGAACTGGGACGCGACGGCGGGCAACGCGTGGTCGAACGCGGTGGGGGCCCACGTCCACGCACTGCCGTGACGTGACCCACGGAACACACGGCGCCCGGGCCTCCTGGTCCGGGCGCCCTCGTGTGCGGCAAGAACGGCCTGACTTGTTCGGTCGGCCGGCTGTCACGTTGCCACTGGTCACAGGCCGATGTGATGATCCCGGCCATGGCTGAACACGGGGGGCCTGTACGCAGGTCGCGGTTGTACGACTACGCGCATACGGCGGCACCCGACGCATCGGAGCCCGCGGACGACCCCGAGCGCGGGCGGCAGGAGTTCGCGGTTCTGCTCGGCGAGTTCCGGCGTACGGCCGTGCTCGTCCCCCTCGACCCGGACACCGGCAGCCCGTTGGCCGCCGATTTCGGTGGTGTCCGCTGGTTCTACGCCTTCTCGAACGAGGAGGCGCTGGCGCGTTTCGCGCTGGCGCGGGGTGAGGGTGACCGGGAGTGGCCATATCAGCGGTGGCTGGGGGCGCGTCTGCTGGACGCGGCGGTCGCGGCGGCCGGGGTGCCGTGCGGGGTGGCGCTGGACTGCGCGGACGGGGAGGACGGGATGGTCTTTCCTCCGGTGCGCGGGATCGTGCCGGACGCGGTGGCGGTGGACGTCGGTGCGGCGGCCGAGGAGATGGGGGACGAGCGGTGACCGGGGACGGCGGCAAGGATCTCGCGACGGACGGGCTCGGCCTGATCGCCAAGGGCCTGACCGAGGCACTGGGCGAGCTGAAGGAACTGGGCATGGTCGGCGAGGCCGGAGCCGGGCGTGGCTTCGGTGACATCGGGCTGTCCGGGCTGGAGCTGGGCCACGAAGGTCTCACGGACGCGTTCACGTCGTTCTGCGAGCGCTGGGAGTGGGGCGTGCGCTCGCTGATCAACGAGGGCAACGGGTTCGCCGCGAAGACGGGCCTGGCGGCGGGCACGTACTACGAGACCGACCAGTACGTCGACGGCACCTTCAAGATCGTCACCAACGCGGCCATCGGCAATCCGTACGCCTCCGAGGAGGACGTGCAGAAGATGGGCTATGGCGACATCGCCAAGTCCGGTGCGAGCGTGGACTACAGCGAGGAGTCCTTCGAGCAGGCCTGGGACACCAGCAAGCAGGGCTGGAAGGACGCCACACGCGATGTGATGACCTCCCGCACCCTGGGACCGGTGCCGGGGGTGAACCCCGAGAACCTGCACAGCGTGTTGGGCATGTCCGACGAGCAGTACGACCGGCTGGTGGACGACGTCTCCGGTCCTTCCCCCGAGGCCCGCGCCGAGGCCGCCGAGCAGGGCGGTGAGGACTGATGGGGGTCTTCGGTGACATCGGCGACGGCCTGAACAGCGCCCTGGGCTACGGCGAACACCTCTACGACGAGGGCAAGAAGAAGCTCGGCGAGGCGGTCGACTACGGCACCGACAAGCTGGGCGGCGCACTGGACTACGTCGGCGCGCACGACTGGGCCGACAGCGTGGAGGACTGGGGCGACGGCGTCGCCTCCGACCTCGGGGCGACCCCGGGCGAACAGCAACTCGGCCAGAGCGAGGAGGCCAACGAACTCGTCCACGGCAACCCGGACAAAATCCGGGGCAGCGCCAAGCACCTCAAGGACTTCCACGGCGCGTTCGACAAGGTCAGCCAGGGGCTGAAGAAGGTCGACTCCTCCGGCTGGCAGGGCGAGGGCGGCGACGCCTTCCGGGAGAAGTTCGGCGTGCACCCCGCCAAGTGGGCCCAGGCAGCCGAGGCGTGCGCCACGGCAGCCGGTGCGCTGGAGGCCTACGCCGACACCGTCAAATGGGCGCAAGGCCAGGCGAAGGAGGCCGTCGAGCTCTACAAGAAGGGCGTGCAGGCGTCCAAGGACGCGGTGGACGCCTACAACAAGAAGGTCGACGCCTACAACGCCAAGATCAAGGCCAATGAGGACCCCGGCCCCAGGCCGGAACCCTTCCACGACCCGGGCAAGGCCGACATCCAGGCCGCGCGGGAGAAGCTCGCCGAAGCCCGCAAACAGCGCAACACCGCCGCCTCCGAAGCCCAGGGCAAGGTGAGATCAGCCCTGGCCCACGCCCCCGCCGAGCCGCCGCCCCTGAGCCGCCTCAAGGACGACTTCACCGACGGAGCGCTGTCCACCAGCATCGAGCTGACCCACTTCGTCGGCGGTGTGGCCAAGGGCACCGCCGGCCTGGTCAACTTCGTCCGCGGCCTGAACCCCGCCGACCCCTACAACCTCACCCACCCCGCCGCCTACCTGCAGAACGTCAGCATGACGCTCTCCGGCCTGACCTCCACCGCCGCCCACCCCGAACGCACCGCGAAGGCCATGTGGGACGAGGCCCGCAAGGACCCCTCCGAGTTCGGCGGACGCCTGCTGCCCCAGTTGGTCGGCACGGACGGCCTCGGCGTGGAAGCGGGCCTGGTACGGAAGGCCGCCGAGACCGGGCTCACCCGCCGGGCCGTGGAAGCGGCAGCCACACGGGAAGCTCGCACCGGGGTCGAGGGCGCGGCCGGGAAGACGGCCCGGGAACGGGTCAACGAGGACCCGCACGGGCCCTCACGGGAGCCGGACTCCGTGCACAGCGGCGGCACCGACCCCATCGACCTCGCCACCGGCAAGATGTACCTGCCGCAGACGGACGTCACCCTCCCCGGCACACTCCCCCTGCTCCTGACCCGGCGGGTGGAGTCGGGCTACCACCTGGGCCGCTGGTTCGGCCCGTCCTGGTCCTCCACCCTGGACCAGCGCCTGGAGATCGACGCGGAGGGAGTCGTCTACGTCACCGAGGACGGCCTCCTGCTGTCCTACCCCCACCCCGCCCCCGGCCTGCCCACCCTGCCCAGCCACGGCCCCCGCCTCCCCCTGGACCGCGTGGACGACGGCTACACCATCACCGACCCCCGCACCCACCGCACCTGGCACTTCACCGACCAACACCCCGGCCTCGCCATCCTCGAACAGATCGACGACCCAAACGGCAACTGGATCACCTTCGAGTACGACACCGAAGGCACCCCCCTGGGCGTCCACACGAGCGCCGGCCAGGGCATCCGCATCACCACGGAATCGGGCCGCGTCACGGCCTACCACCTGACCGCGACCGGCGAGGAACTGAGACGCTTCCGCTACACGGACGGCAACCTCACACAGGTCGTCAACTCCTCAGGCCTGCCACTCCGCTTCACATACGACGACGCCGGCCGCGTCACCTCCTGGACAGACACCAACGACTGCAGCTACACGTACGAGTACGACGACCAGGACCGATGCATCGCGGAGGGCGGCTCGGCGGGTCACATGGCCCTGCGCCTGACGTACGGCGCCCCGGACCCGTCGACGGGCCTGCGGACCACCACGGCGACGACGGCCGAGGGTCACGCACGACGCTACTTGGTAAATGACGCCTGGCAGGTGGTGGCGGAGATCGACCCACTCGGCGCAACGACGCGACATGTCCGCGACCGTTACAACCGCCTGCTGTCCACGACGGACCCCCTCGGCCACACGACCACGTTCGAGTACGACGCCGCCGGCAACCTCACCCGGGTGGTCCGCCCGGACGGCCGCGAGGCACGGGCGGAGTACAACGACCTCGGCCTGCCGGTGAAGGTCGTGCACCCGGACGGCACGGTGACCCGCCAGACGTACGACGAACGGGGCAACCGCACCTCGGTGACCGACCCGGCGGGCCAGACGACCAGATTCGCGCACGATGAGGCCGGCCATCTGACGTCGGTGACGGACCCCTTGGGACACACGACGACGGTCGTCTGCGACCGCACGGGCCTCCCGGTACAGGTGACGGACCCCCTGGGCGCGACCACGCGCTACGAACGAAACGCCCTCGGCCTCCCCACCACGATCACGGACCCCACCGGCGCGACGACCCGCCTGGAATGGTCACTCGAAGGCAACCTGACCCGCCGCACGGCCGCCGACGGCACCACAGAGACGTGGACGTACGACGGCGAGGGAAACTGCACGAGCCACACGGACCCGCTCGGCGGGGTCAGCCGCTTCGAGTACACCCACTTCGACCTGCTGACGGCCCGCACGGGCCCCGACGGCGTCCGCTACGCATTCGACCACGACACGGAACTGCGACTGACGAAGGTTACGAATCCGCAGGGGCTGACCTGGACGTACGAGTACGACGCGGCCGGCCGCCTGGTGACGGAGACGGACTTCGACGACCGGACGCTGAGGTATGCGTACGACCCGGCGGGCCGCCTGATGTCACGGCGGAACGCGCTCGGCGAGGAGATCACCTACGAGCGGAA
This sequence comes from Streptomyces sp. NPDC004658, assembly GCF_040609555.1. Lineage (NCBI taxonomy): Bacteria > Bacillati > Actinomycetota > Actinomycetes > Kitasatosporales > Streptomycetaceae > Streptomyces > Streptomyces sp. NPDC004658. Next base: position 16,232 of record NZ_JBEXKG010000100.1, on the reverse strand, counting down.
CGAACTCGGCCAAGTGCTGCGGAAGGACGCGGCGGGCCAGGTCACGACGTACGCCTACGATCTCACGGACCAGCTCGCCCAGGCCGTGGGCCCGGACGGCACCACACTGACCCTGCTGCGAGACCGCCACGGCCGCCTGCACTCGGAGACCGTCAACGACCGCACGGTGACGTACACCTACGACACCCTGGGCCGCCGCACGGGCCGCACCACGCCGACAGGTGCCGTGTCCACATGGTCGTACGACGCGGCTGGCCGCCGCACGGGCATGGTGGCGTCCGGCAGACCGATCGACTTCACGTACGACGAGGCCGGCCGCGAAGTGACCCGCCTCGTCGGTGGCACGATCACCCTGGAGCACTCCTTCGACTCTTTGGGCCGCCTGACAACCCAGGCGGTGACCGGTGCCGGAGGCCGCCGGGTTCAACACCGGACGTACACCTACCGGGCCGACGGGAACCTGATCGGCATAGACGACCACCTGTCCGGCACCCGCCGCTTCGACCTCGACGCGACCGGCCGGGTGACGGCGGTCCAGGCGGCCGGCTGGACGGAGCGCTACACCTACGACGAGGCAGGCAACCAGACCGAGGCGTTCTGGCCGCCGGACCACCCGAGCCAGGAGGCCGTCGGCCCGCGCACATACGCGGGCACTCACATCACCCGAGCAGGCAACGTCCGCTACGAACACGACGCGCTGGGCCGTATCACCCTCCGCCAGAAGACCCGCCTGTCCCGCAAGCCGGACACCTGGCGCTACGAATGGGACGCCGAGGACCGCCTGACCTCGGTGCTCACCCCGGATGGCACGCGCTGGCGCTACACCTACGACCCCCTAGGCCGCCGGACGGCAAAACTTCGCCTCGCGGACGACAGCGAGACGGTCGTAGAAAGGGTGGACTTCACCTGGGACGGCACAACACTCTGCGAACAGACCACGACATCCCTCGGCCTGCCCAACCCGGTCACCCTCACCTGGGACCACCAGGGCCTGCGTCCGGTCTCCCAGACGGAACGCATCACCGCAGCGGAAGCCCCCCAGCAGGAAATCGACTCTCGCTTCTTCGCCATCGTCACCGACCTGATCGGCACCCCGAGCGAGCTGGTGAACGAGCAGGGCGAAATCGCCTGGCGCACCCGCAGCACTCTATGGGGAGCAACGGCGTGGTCAGCCCACAGCACGACCTACACACCACTACGTTTCCCAGGCCAGTACTACGACCCGGAAACCGGACTCCACCACAACTACCTTCGCACTTACGAACCGGACACTGCCCGGTATCTCAGCCCCGACCCACTCGGCCTCCACCCAGCGCCAAACCCTGCGACCTACGTCCACAATCCCCACACATGGGTCGACCCGCTCGGGCTCTCCCCCTACCCTCCGCAACAAAAGATCATCCAGACCCCGGAGGTCGTCGCCCCGAAGCCCCTCAAACCGCACCAGGTGATGGACGAGTGGAAGAAGTTCTTGGGAGACGGGCCCTATACGAACATCCATCCGCGTACTGGACTGCCGGACCCGGATCGCCTCGTCTCAGCCGACGGCCGGCGCAGCATTCGACTCGGCCCCCACGAGATGAACAGCAAGCCCACCAAGTTTCACTTCCATATGGAAACCTGGACATTCGAGTCACCCACCAACACATGGATCGTGGATAACACCATGATCCGAGTACCACTAGGGCTGAAGTAATGCGCATCGAGATTCTGGACCTATCGCCCGCGATGGAGACCGGAAAAGGTCCCCTGGTCGCCTTCAGGAGCCTATCCGGGCAGGCATGGGCCCGATGGCGCGGGTCCGAGCTGCCGCAGGTGGGCGCTCTTGTGGATGTCGAGGTCGACGTCCCCGACGAGATCGCCCGGTGGGCCATCGTGGACGGGCCGGCCACGATGGCATCGGACACACCGAGATCGCCGGTACGCATCAGAGGTGTGGTGGCCACCGTGGACGAAGACGCCGTGGTAGCTATCCGAGTCGGCGCCGACATCATTCTCGTGGAGCTCGCGCGCCCCATCGACTCCTTTCAACCCGGTCAGGTCGACAAGCCTAGGGTCGGCAACGCCATCGAGTTCACGACCCCTGAGATCGACATCTATCCCTACTCGGTTTGAGCCTCCCCCATGTCACTCCGCGTAGGGCGTCACCTCGAAGTGCGTCGCCCCAACAGGCTCATCTCCGTCCGTCCGGAAGCTGCCCCTACCGTCCGCATCCACATCCGTAGCGGGCGAGGACGCCATCGGGTGCATCACCTTGAGGGACTTCGCAGAGAGCTTCCCCATAGATGTGACCTATTTAGACGTGGGGAAATGCCAGACAAGCTGGACCAGTCCTCTGAGACTCCTTGAACGCGATGCCGATGCCATATCGTGCCTCACTTCATCCATCACGGACCCGACGAACAGCGACTTCGTCTTCTGCTGGCCCCTCCAAGGTCCGTGAGATTGTCTATGTTCAGAACTCGATCATTTTCCTCGAAGGCCTAACACTCGACCCCGCTTAGCCTTGGCACCCCGCGGAACCTCGATCCACAGTCGACGAAGAGGGGCACGAGGCATCTAATGGCAGACACCCCTCGTCAAATTGGAAAATTCGACAAGATGCCGGTCGTGGAGTGATGGTGTCAACGACCTGAAAAGTGGGATCTGTCACCATAGTCGGTAACAGTTCGAAATCAAAGAAAGGGTAAGGAGTCCGTGACCTTCGGTCCGCCGCCCGGCGGTTTTCCTCCTCCCCCGCCCTCCACCTGGACGCCACCGTCAGAGGTCGAGCAGGCTTTGTTCGAGGCCAAGTCGCGTGAGGACTGGACGGCGTACTTCGGAACACTCGCGCAGAGCAGGCTGTTCTTCGAGATACAGAAGGACAAGGCGGACGCCACGCCCAGTGCGACGTACGCCGTCTTCGGGTACGACCCGCGCGTTGCCGGCGGGCGGATCTGGGCCGTGTACACCGAGGGCATGCTGCCCGCACCGGAGCCCCACCGGGTGTTCGACTGGAACTACCTGGAATGGTTCGCCAAAGCGTGGCAGCCGACCGATCCACCGGTGATCGTCGTCAACCCCGGAAGTCCTTGCGAGGCGTTCCTCCCCTCGGCACCCCCGCACTCGGCGGCGTGGGCTCGGTACGGGGAGCAGGCTCCCGCCCAGGAGCAGTCGCCGCGTCTTCGCACTCTTCGTATCGGCGGCCCCCTGCACGGCCCCGCCGCCCACGGCCTCGCCTGCGGGGCCCTCCTGTGTGTGAACAACGATTCCTTCTGGAACGGCATGGCCTCGCACGGCGAGGGCTATCCCCGGGAACGAAAACAGCTACGGGAGTGGTGGGGCATCACCAGTCGCGAGGAGTGGCTGTCCGCCCTCAACGGCCTGCTCGCCGCTGAATCACACAGCATGGTATGGGACTTCGCCATCGGTCTGCGTCGGACCATCGCCCGGGACTTCGGCGGACATGTCGACGTGGGGTACTGGAAGCAGTCCGTGGCCAACGTCATCCGCGCGAACTCCCAGGGCTCCGCCGTGGTCACCGAGGACGGCGTCACCAAGACCGAACCCCGGCCCGAGTCCGAGGTCGTGGCCCGTATCGAGGGGGTGCAACGACTCATCGGGCGGATCACCCGCTACGAGGCCCGTATGCGCGCCGACGGTGTCCTGGGTGAAAACCAGTACGTCTCGTCCGTCGGCGCCTGGGATCTCGGGCGCGCCTCGAACATGGCCCGGTGGGGCCTCGCGGCCCGTTTCGGGACCCTGAATGAGGCCGAGTCCGCCGTCATCCAGGCCGGGCGGGCCTCCGCCTTGGCGTACAAGTCGTGGCAGGACTTCGCCGCCGGCTTCATCCTTGGGCGCTCCCTCCACTTCGACGAAGAGGAGTTCGGCAGCTGGTACCAGGACATGGTCAAGGCCCATCACATCCTCGTGTCCGACCCCGGCAGCCCCTGGCTCAACATCCCGTTCCGCTGACGGCCACCTGCTCAATCCCGGTGGCGTGCGGCGCCCGCCATCACGCCACCCCCAGCTCACACCACACGTACTTCCCCCGGTCCCCGAACCGCGTCGACGGCTGCCACCCCCAGTACTGCGCGCAGGCCCTCACCAGCCCCAGCCCCCTCCCCGCCTCCGACTCCAGCACCTGCCCCAACGGCACCGGCGGCTCGGGCGGCGCGGGGTCCGTGTCCCATGCCCCGATCCACACCAGCCCCTCCCGCGAGCGCCGCACCCGCAGCGCCGCCGGCCCCTTGGTGTGCCGCACCGCGTTCGACACCAGCTCCGTCGCGAGGAGTTCGGCCGTCTCCACCAGCCCCGGCAGCCCGTGCAGGGTCAGGATCACGCGCAGGGTGCGGCGGCAGACGGTCACCGCTCTGGGGTCGTTGGGGATGTAGAGCGTGTAGTCCCACGGTTCGTTCTCGGGCATGGCTCAGCAACTCCGTTCAGTCCGTGGGGATTCCGCGCGCGGTGCGCTTCCGCTGCGTGTCCGGTGTGTCACTGACCGTAGGGCATAAATTTCATTCGCAGCAAGTGGGTCGCGTAACCTGCCCCTCGAACGAGTCGCCTCATCAGAGCCGTTGAGGAGAGAGGTCGCCGTGCCGGCACGACGGAACCCCACAGCACGCCAGGTCCGCCTGGGTACCGAACTGCGGAGACTGCGCGAGGCCGCCGGACTCAAGGCGACGGAGGCGGCGGCCCTGCTCGGGACCAACTCCGTGCAGATGAGTCAGATCGAGTCCGGCATCGCGGGGGTGAGCGAGCAGCGCGTGCGCCGGCTCGCCGCCAACTACGCCTGTGCGGACGACGCCTTGATCGACGCTCTGGCCGCCATGGCGACGGACCGTACGCGCGGCTGGTGGGAGGAGTACCGGGGCGTGCTCCCCGCCGCCTACCAGGACCTGGCCGAGCTGGACCATCACGCGCGGTTCCGCAAGGACGTGGCGGTCATCCACGTGCCGGGGCTCCTGCAGACGGAGGAGTACGCCCGGGCTCTCTTCGCCTACATGAACCCGGAGTTCCCGGCGGGCGAGGTGGCTCTCCGGGTGGAGCACCGGATGAGGCGGAGAGTCGTCATCGACGGACCGGATCCGATCCCGTACCAGACGGTGATCCACGAGGCGGCGCTCCGCATCCGGGTGGCCGGACGCGCCGCTTCCCGCGCTCAGCTCGACCGCGTCCTGGAGGTCTCCGAGGCCGATCACGTCACCGTTCAGGTCGTCCCGTTCGCCCTGGACGACTTCGCCGGCGCCGGGAGCGCCATGGTGCATCTGGGTGGTCCCGTTCCCCGGCTGGACACCGTCGTGCGCGATGCTCCGCACGGCACGGCGTTCATCGACTCGGAAGCACAGCTGGAGCACTTTCGAAGGCTGTTCCGTAGGGTGAGGGAGCAGGCGCTGTCCCCCGAGCGGTCGCGTGACCTCATCCACCAGTTGGCGAAGGAGCTGTGAGGACCGGTGATCACCCCCACCTCGTGGAAGAAGTCGTCCTTCTCCGGCGGAGGTGAGGGGAACGACTGCGTCGAAGTCGCCGACATGGACACCCACATATCCATCCGCGACTCCAAATCCCCCACCCGACCCACCCTCACCTTCCCCACCCCCGCCTTCACCGCCTTCATCGAAGCCCTGAAGGTGGCGGTCCCCTCCGCCGGCTGAGGGGCACCCCGGCATCGCCCCGCCGTTTCCGGTCGTTCCCTTCAGCCGTACTTGACCTGATCATGCCAACACCGCACCATGAGCGCCAACCCGCACAGCGAGCCCACAGGAAGCCCGACCCAGGGCCCCCGAAGGTTCGCATCCGCACGTCGCACGGGAACACCCCACCTCCACCCCACAAGGAGAGTTCATGCGACTTCGCATCCGCGGCTCCGGCGCGCGCGGCGGCAGACGTACCGCTGCCCTCGGTGCGCTGCTGGCCCTCGCCCTCGCCGCCCCGGTCTCGGCCGGCGTCGACCATGCCACCGCCGACAGCGTGCGCCGGGCCGGTTCGGCCGACGACGGCGTTCGGCAGTACGAGATCCACCGGAGCACGACACCCGTGACGCGTACGGCCATCCAGGCGACCGGTGTCACCGTCGACGAGGCCGACGAGGAGACCGTCGTCGTCTCCGGGCGGGCCGAGCAGATCCGGAAGCTGCGGCGACTGGGGTACGACGTCCAGCCGCTGGGGGCGGCGCCGCAGCGCTCCGGGGCGCGGCTCTACGACTTCCCCAGCGCCGACTCGAAGTACCACAACTACACCGAGATGAACGCCGAGATCGACCAGCGGCTCGCCGCCTACCCGGGCATCATGAGCAAACGGGTGATCGGGAAGTCGTACCAGGGCCGGGACATCGTGGCCGTCAAGGTCAGTGACAACGTCGGTACCGACGAGGACGAGCCCGAGGTGCTGTTCACGGCGCATCAGCACGCGCGGGAGCATCTGACCGTGGAGATGGCGCTGTACCTGCTGCGCGAGCTCGGCGCGGGGTACGGGTCCGACCCGCGGATCACCGACATCGTCAACAGCCGTGAGATCTGGATCGTGCCCGATCTGAACCCCGACGGCGGCGAGTACGACATCGCCAGCGGGTCGTACCGGTCGTGGCGGAAGAACCGGCAGCCCAACTCCGGTTCCTCGTACGTCGGTACGGACCTCAACCGGAACTGGGACTACAAGTGGGGCTGCTGCGGCGGCTCGTCGGGGTCGAAGTCGTCCGAGACCTACCGCGGGTCGGCGCCCGAGTCCGCGCCCGAGGTGAAGGTGGTCTCCGACTTCGTGCGCAGCCGGGTCGTCGGCGGCAAGCAGCAGATCAAGGCCGGCATCGACTTCCACACCTACAGCGAGCTGGTGCTGTGGCCGTTCGGGTGGACGTACAACGACACCGCCACCGGGATGACCGCGGACGACGCCGCCGCGTTCAAGGCCGTGGGGCAGAAGATGGCCGCCAGCAACGGGTACACGGCGGAGCAGTCCAGCGATCTGTACATCACCGACGGGTCGATCGACGACTACCTCTGGGGCGTGCACAAGATCTTCGACTACACCTTCGAGATGTATCCGACGTCGAGTTCCGGAGGCGGGTTCTACCCGCCCGACGAAGTCATCGAGCGGGAGACCTCCCGGAACAAGGACGCCGTGTTGCAGCTGCTGGAGAACGCCGACTGCATGTACCGGTCGATCGGCAAGGCCGCCCAGTACTGCGGTTAGGTCACGCCTCCTCGAAGTAGGCGTCGAGCACCGCGTCGAGCTGCTCGTCCCACTCCTTGAAGCGCGCCCTGGCCGCCGCCTCGATCTCGATCGGGTACCAGCGGCGGTCAGGGGTGTGCACGGTGATCGTGTAGCGCTTGCCGAAGCGGGGCGACTCCGTCTCCACGGCCGCGATCTCGTCCCAGCGGAACTCGCAGGCCTCCTCGTCCAGGCTGAGGCGGACGCCCTTGCGGTCGGCCACGATCCTCGCCCGCCGGTCGGACGCCTCGAAGACCGGGCCGTCGGCCTTGTCCTCGCGGTCGGCGTCCACCTCGTCGGCGTCCGCCTCGTCCACCCGTTCAGGGGAGGGCTGTTCGCCGTACACCTGTTCCGCGGATGTCCGCGCGGAAGGCGCCGGCTCCCCCGTCGCCTTCGGCTCCGGCGACTTCGTCACCAACTCCGTCGGCGTCGGGCCCGTGATCCCCGGGACGAAGGCCGGGTCGAACCCGGCGCCCATCACGGGCTCGGCCTTCACCAGGTCGACCTTCACAGGGGCGGCCGTCAACGGCCCGGCCTTCTCGGGCTCCGCCTTCACAGGCTCTTCCTTCGACGGCTCCGCGGCCTCGGTCGGCTTGCTGCTCGATCCTATGCGCTGCTCCACGGCGGCAGTATGGACGACTTCCCTGTGCCGGAACCAGTCAGCTCACGAACACGCTGACCACCGCCGCCACCACGAATCCCGCCAGTGACAGCACCGACTCCAGGACCGTCCAGGTCCGCAGCGTGTCCCGTTCGCTGATGCCGAAGTACTTGGCCACCATCCAGAATCCGCCGTCGTTGACGTGCGAGGCGAAGATGGAGCCCGCCGAGATGGCCATGATGACGAGGGCGGTGAAGGCCTGGGAGTGGTGGCCCTCGGACAGCAGGGGCGCCACGATGCCCGCCGTCGTGACGATCGCGACCGTCGCCGAGCCCTGGGCGACCCGCAGCACCACCGAGATCAGATAGGACAGCACGATGACGGGCAGGCCCACGTCGTGGAAGGTGTCGGACAGCGCCTGCGCCACCCCGCTGGCCTTCAGCACGGCGCCGAAGACGCCGCCCGCGCCGACGACCAGCAGGATGTTGCCGATCGGCTTCAGGGACGCCGTCGACACCGTCTCCAGGGACTTGCGGGACCAGCCGCGGCGGATGCCGAGCAGGTAGTAGGCGAGGAGCAGGGCGATCGTCAGGGCGACGAAGGGGTGGCCGAAGAACTCGACGACGGAGCGGCCGGTGGACGGATCGAGGGCGATCGAGGAGAAGGTGGCGGCGAGGATCAGGATCAACGGCGTACCGATGATGGCGAGGACCGTGCCCAGCGGCACCGGCTCCTCCCGCGGTTCGACACCCGAGGCGCGCTGCTCCTGGAGGACGGCCTGCTTCGCCTCCGCCGCGGCCTCCACCATGTCCTGCGGTACGGCGACGAAGAGGCGGCGGCCGATCCACGCGGAGTACGCCCAGGCGGCCAGCACGGCGGGGATGCCGCAGACGACGCCCATGAGGATGACCCAGCCGAGGTCGACGTGGAGCAGCCCGGCGGCGGCCACCGGTCCCGGGTGCGGGGGCAGGAAGGCGTGGGTCATCGACAGGCCGGCCAGCAGGGGCAGGCAGTACAGGAGGATGGACCTGCCGCTGCGCTTGGCGGCGGCGTAGACGATCGGCGCCAGGACGAAGATGCCGACGTCGAAGAAGACCGGGATGCCGAAGATCAGGCCGGTCAGGCCCATGGCGAGGGGGGCTCGGCGCTCGCCGAACAGGGCGAGCAGCCGCGAGGCCAGCACTTCGGCGCCGCCGCTGACCTCCAGGACGGCGCCGAGCATGGTGCCGAGGCCGATGATGATCGCGACGTGGCCGAGGATGCCGCCCATGCCGGACTCGATGGTGGACACCGCGTCCGAGCGCTGGACCGTGCCGAAGAGTTCGGTGACCGACAGGCCGGCCAGCAGGCCGACGGCTATGGAGACGGCGAGCAGGGCGACGAACGGCTGGAGCCTGACCTTGATGATCAGGAAGAGGAGCAGGGCGATGCCCACGGCGGCGACGGTGAGCAGTCCGGCGGTGCCGTCGACGAGGAGGAGCAGGCCTCCGGTGTGGGGTGGTGCGGCGGGAGCGGGGGCGGCGAGCGGATAGGACATACGGGGGTCCTCTACGTAAATGCATACTGCTTTCGGGCAAGGGGGAGCGCGGCACGGCGTCCCAGGGGGTGCCGTGCCGTACGGGACGTGCGGGAGGTACGGGGGGTGAGGGGACGTCAGCCGAGTACGGCGAGCGCGTCGATCTCGATGAGGAGGCCGGCCGGCAGGCCCACGTAGACCGTCGTGCGGGCGGCGGGCGGCTGGGTGAGGCCCTGCTCCTCGAAGTAGGCGTTGTAGATCTCGTTCATCTCGGCGAAGTGGTCCACGTCGGTGAGGTAGACGCGGATCATCATCACGTCGTCCCAGCCGGCGCCGCCCTCCTCCAGGATCGCCTTGACGTTGGCGAGGGTCTGGAGGGTCTGCTCGCGCAGGGTGGGGCCGGCGGGCGTCGGGGGCTTGCCCTCCTCGGCGGGCAGGAAGCCGACCTGGCCGGCGACCTGGAGGATGTCGCCCTTGCGTACGCCGTGCGAGAACTTCGCGGGCGGGGTGGTGTGGGTCTTCGGGGTGAGGGCGATCTTGTCGGTCATGTGGTGCGGTCCTTCACTGGGGTGCGTCCGGAGTACTCGCCGCTGATCGCGTCCGCCGTACGGCGGACCAGCGGGAGCAGGCTGAGGAGTTCCTCGGCGGTGACGACCACGTTCGGCGCGGACACCGACATGGCGGCCACCACCCGGCCGTCGGCGCCGCGGATGGGGGCGGCGACGCAGTTGATGGACTCCTCGTGGCCACCGAGGTCGGTGGCCCAGCCCTGTTCGCGCACCGCGGCCAGCTCCTTCAGGAAGGCTTCGGCGTTCGGGGTCGAACGGGGCGTGTAGAGGGGGTAGTCGAGTCGCTCGGCGAGGGCGCGGCGCTCGGGGTCGGCCAGGTCGGCGAGGAGCAGCTTGGCCACGGCGGCGACGGTGATGGCGACGGGCTTGCCGATCCGCGAGTACATGCGGACGGGGTAGCGGCTGTCGACCTTGTCGATGTAGAGCACCTCGTTGTCCTCGTGGACGGCGAGGTGGACCGTGTGCCCGCACTGTTCGTTGAGCCGTACGAGGTGGGGATGGGCGATCTCGCGGATGTCGAGGTTCTCCATCGCCTCCTGGGCCAGGGCGAAGAGGCGGGCGCCGAGGCGGTAGCGCTGGTCGGACTGGCGGTAGACCAGGCCGTGTTCGTGCAGGGTGCGCAGGAGGCGGAGGGCCGTGGACTTGTGCACGCCGAGGCGGTCGGCGACCTGGCCGAGGTCGGCGGGGCCCTCGGCGAGCAGCGGCAGGATGCTCAGGGCGCGGTCGACGGTCTGACTCATGGGATGTTCGCCTCCTCCTCGGCCTGCTCGGCTCGCGTCCAGCCGGGGCCGAGTCGAAGTCTCCCCCATGCGTCGTCGTCGAGAGCGGCGAGGCGGTCGGCGTGGCCGCGGGCGGGGGGTGCGGCCAGGTCGCCGGGGGTGGTGAGGGCGGCGGCGGCGAAGAGGTGACCGTGCCGGAGCCGGTCCCTGACGGTCAGTCCCCGCAGGGTCGCCGAGAGGAATCCGGCGGCGAAGGCGTCTCCGGCGCCGACGTGGGCGACGACGTCCACCCGGGGAGCGGGGACGTGTGTCGCGGTGCCGTCGGCGTCCTCCGTGCCGTCGGTGTTCTTGTGGAAGGCGATGGCCCCCGCCCTGCCCTGTTTGACGACGACGAGGTCCGGCTGGGGCAGCGCCTGGACGAGGGAGCGTCCGCCGTGCAGCCCCCATGCGTCGCGGGCCTCGTCGGCGCCGACGAACACGATGTCCGCGCGCCGGGCCAGGTCCAGCAGGAGCTGGGCGTCGGCGCCGTTGCCCCACAGTCCCGGCCGGTAGTTCACGTCGAAGGAGACCAGTGGGCGTCCCGGGGCGGGGGCCGTCAGCTCGTGCAGCAGCTCCCGGCACTCCTCCGACAGCGCGGCCGTGATGCCGGTCAGGTGCAGGACGCGGGCCGACCGGGCCGCCGCGAGATCCACGTTGGTCACCGACATCGCGGACGCCGCCGAGCCCGCCCGGTAGTACGCCACCTCGTGCGCGCCCGTTCCCCGGTCGCCGGCGGTGCGGAAGTAGACGCCCGTGGGACGGCCGGGGTCCCGGTGCACGGCGGTGACGTCGACGCCGTACCCGGCGATCCGCTCCAGCAGGTGGTCGCCGAAGCCGTCCGCGCCGACGCGGCTGACCCAGCGCGCCGTGTGCCCGAACGCGGCCAGGGCGCAGGCGACGTTGGACTCGGCGCCGCCGATGGCCCGGTCGAAGGAGGGGACGTCGGCGAGGCGGCCGGGGCGGCTGGGCAGGAAGGTGACCATGGACTCACCGAGCGCCGCCACGTCCACGTCCATGACATTCCGCGGGTGCGCAACGGCCGAGGCGTAAGCAGCGTCGTTGATGATGACTCCTGTCGATCGCCGGGCCGGCGGATCCGTTGACCCGGTGTTCGGCGAGATGCTAGACACCTGTAAGCACTACACGCAATGGCTGTTGCACAGGATGCAACGCCCGAGAGGGGCTCCATGGGCACCGAAGCGCTCACCCGCCTTGCCGAGGAACGTGTCGACCACCGCTTCAAGGGCCTCCCCCCGGACGCCGACGGCCTGACCGTCGGCGAGCTGACCGCCCAGCGCCGCAACCTCTTCCGGGACGGCGACGGCTTCACCACCCCCGTCCTCGCGCTGTCCGCCGAGCGCCTGGAGCACAACCTCGCGCTGATGGAGACGTACACCGCCCGGCACGGCCTCGCCTTCGCACCGCACGGCAAGACGTCCATGGCCCCGCAGCTCTTCCACCGCCAGATCGAGCACGGCGCCTGGGGCATCACGCTCGCGGTGCCGCACCAGGTGCGGGTGGCCCGCGCGTTCGGCGTCCAGCGGGTCTTCCTCGCCAACGAGCTGGTGGACGCGCCCGCCCTGCGCTGGATCGCCGGCGAGCTGGCCGCCGACCCGGAGTTCCGGTTCGTCTGCTACGTCGACTCCGTGCGCGGGGTGGAGCTGATGGACGCGGCCCTCGCGGGCACCGCCCGCCCGGTGGACGTGGTGATCGAGCTGGGCGCGGGCGAGGGGGCCCGGACGGGTGTGCGCACGGAGGCGGAGTGCGCGGCCGTCGCGGCGGCCGTGGCCGCCGTACCGACCCTGCGCCTGGTCGGCGTGGCGGGGTACGAGGGCGAGGTGCCGCGGGCCGATCCGGAGCGTGTGCGGGCGTATCTCGCGCGGCTGGTGGCGCTGGCCGCCGACCTCGACAAGAGCGGGCGGTTCGACGGGGCCGAGGAGATCGTGGTGAGCGCGGGCGGCAGCGCCTGGTTCGACGCGGTCGCCGACGTCTTCGCCGCAATCCCCGAACTGTCCAGGCCCGTGCTGAAGTTGCTGCGCTCCGGCGCGTACGTCTCGCACGACGACGGGCACTACCGCAGGCTCACCCCGTTCGGCCGGGTGCCCGAGGAGGGCGCCCTGGAACCCGCCTTCCGGCTGTGGGCGCAGGTCGTCTCCCGGCCGGCCCCCGAGCAGGCCTTCGCCAACGCGGGCAAGCGCGACGCGGCCTACGACCTGGACCTGCCGGCCGCCCAGGTGGTACGCCGGAACGGCGAGGAGCGCCCGGCCACCGGCATCACCGTGACCGGGCTCTCCGACCAGCACGCCTGGCTGCGCACGGAACCCGGGGCGGACCTGGAGGTCGGTGACTGGATCGGGTTCGGTCTGTCCCACCCGTGCACGTCCTTCGACAAGTGGCAGCTGATCCCGGTGGCCGAGGCGGACGGCACGGTCGTCGACTACATCCGTACGTTCTTCTAGGAGGCCCGCGTGGAGGACCTGGTCATCCGGGACGCCGACGTCGTCGACGGCAGCGGCGCGGACGCCTACCGCGCCGACGTCGTGATCGACGCCGGCCGGATCGTCTCGATCGTCAAGGAGGCCGCGGCGGCGGGCTGCCAGCGCCCGCGCGCCATGCGGGAGATCGACGCGGAGGGCCTGGTCCTCTCCCCCGGCTTCATCGACATGCACGCCCACTCCGACCTGGCGCTGCTGCGCGACCCCGACCACAGCGCCAAGGCCGCGCAGGGGGTCACGCTGGAGGTCCTCGGCCAGGACGGGCTGTCGTACGCCCCGGTGGACGACCGCACGCTTCAGGAGGTGCGCCGGGCGATCACCGGCTGGAACGGGTACGGCGAGGACATCGACTTCGACTGGCGGAGCGTCGGCGAGTACCTCGACCGGCTGGATCAGGGGATCGCCGTGAACGCGGCCTATCTGATCCCGCAGGGCACGGTCCGGGCGCTCGTCGTCGGCTGGGAGGACCGCGAGGCCACGCCCGACGAGCTGGACCGGATGCGGCGGTTGGTGGCCGAGGGGCTGGAACAGGGCGCGGTCGGACTGTCCTCGGGGCTGACGTACACGCCCGGGATGTACGCCGGGGACGCCGAACTGACCGAGCTGTGCCGCGTGGTGGCGTCCTACGGCGGCTACTACTGCCCGCACCACCGCTCCTACGGCGCCGGCGCCCTGGAGGCCTACGCCGAGATGGTCGGCCTGGCCCGGGAGGCGGGCTGCCCGCTGCACCTCGCGCACGCGACGATGAACTTCGGCGTGAACGAGGGCCGGGCACCGGAACTGCTCGCCCTGCTCGACCGGGCCCTGGAGGAGGGCGCCGACATCACGCTGGACACCTACCCCTACACCCCCGGCTGCACCACCCTGGCCGCGCTGCTGCCGAGCTGGGCGAGCGAGGGCGGCCCGGAGGAGGTCCTGGCCCGGCTCACCGACCCGGCGACGGCCGAGCGCGTCCGGCACGACCTGGAGGTCACCGGCTCGGACGGCTGCCACGGCGTGCCGGTGGAGTGGGAGACCATCGAGATCTCCGGGGTGACCGATCCGGGCCTGGCCGAGTACGTGGGCCGTACCGTGCGCGAGGCGGCAAGGCTGCGCGGCGAGACCCCCTGGGCCACGGCGCACCGGCTGCTGGTCCGGGACCGGCTCGGGACGACCATCCTCCAGCACGTCGGCCACGAGGAGAACGTCCGCGCGATCATGCGGCACCGCGCGCACACCGGCGGCTCCGACGGCATCCTGCGCGGCAGCAAGCCGCACCCCCGCGCGTACGGCACCTTCCCGCGCTACCTCGGCCACTACGTGCGGGAGTTGGGGGTGCTGACGCTGGAGGAGTGCGTCGCCCACCTCACCTCCCGGCCCGCGGCACGGCTGCGGCTGCCGGACCGCGGGCTGGTGCGCGAGGGCTACCGGGCCGACCTGGTCCTGTTCGACCCGGAGACGGTCGCGCCCGGCGCCACCTTCGCCGAGCCCCGCGGACTGCCGACCGGCATCCCGTACGTGCTGGTCGACGGCCGGTTCGTCATCGAGGACGGCAGGCGGACGGACGTCCTCGCGGGACGGTCCGTCCGCCGTACACCGCTGTGAACCGCGCTTACGGCTTGGGCAGGGTGCAGCCCGCGGCGCCGAGGTTCAGCTTGTTGCCGGTGGTGAAGCAGGCCGGGATGTTGTACGTCTCCTCGGCGTAGTTGATGCCCTGGCGGACGGTGACGGTGCCGTTCGCGTCGACCTCGCACGGGTTGTTCACCGTGCACTGCTCGCCGTCCTCGTTGCCGGTGTTGTTGACGGCGACGACCTTGCCGGTGGCGGTGTCGACGACCGGGGAACCGGAGGTGCCGCCGATGGTGTTGCAGGCGGAGGTGTAGCGGACCGAGTCCTTCCAGGTCCAGCCGCCCTCCTTCAGCCGGTACACGAACCCGTCGATGTCGCAGCTGTAGATGCGCTTCCAGTAGCCGGAGACCACCTTGATGGCGGTGCCGGCGACCGGGTGCGTGTCCTGCACGGTCAGCGGGCTGATGCCGTACGAGTTCTTGATCGCCGCGTAGGTGGTGGTGGTGCGGTAGATCGTGACGTCCGTGTCCGTCATGGTCGAGTAGACGACCTGGTTGGCGCGGAGGGTGGCGACCTTGGTGCCGGCGGAGTTCAGCAGACCGAAGGTACGGCTGGAGGACTGGCCCGTGATGACCTCGCCGGGGTCCGGGAAGCCGGTCTCCAGGCAGTGGCCGTTGGTCAGCACGAGGGCCGGGTCGGTGGCGGCGGAGCCCGGGAAGCGGATGACGGAGCCGGAGCAGTTGCTGAGCGAGACGGTGCCGGCGAAGTCGACCGTGACGGCGGCGGCCTTGGCGGGGTGCGGGGCGGTGGTGTGCGGGGCGGTGGTGTGCGGGGCGGCCATCGCCGGGGTCGCGCCCAGCCCTGCCAGGGCCAGGGAGGAGAGCGCGGCGACGAGAGGCTTCTTCATGTGGGGGTCCCCTCTTACGACTTGGGCGACCGGAGTACTCCGGTCGCCCTCGGTTGTCATGCGCATTCTCAATGTCGAAGAGGGGCGGCGACAAGACACGGTGTCAGGTCATAGGGGTTTCCCTGTGCGGACGGGAGGGTCGGCAACCCGGGCCTCGGCGCGGGCGGTTGGTGACGCCGTGACCCCTGCCGGCGGCGCCGGACGGTGACACGCCTGGTGGCCCAGGCGTGGTGCGGCACGCTGCGGGTCGGCCCTCAGCCTGGGTGTTTCGTCGTGCCGTGGCCGTGGCCGTGGCCCCTGCCGGGGGTGCCGGACGGGGACGTCTGCGGCGTGCCGGACGACACCGTCACCGTGGGGGCCGGTGTCGTCGCCCCCGTCGGCGTGGCCGACGGGGAGCCGCCCGGCGCCGAGGGCGGGGTGGTGGCCGCCGGACCGTCGGCCGTCCCGCTGTTCGCGTCGCCCCCGGCGACGGTTTCCGAGGGGCCGGCCGGGCGCGACGAGGCGGGGTCTTCGGACTCCGGGGCGCTCACACTCGGCGCGCCGGTGCCCCCGCGCGGGCTCGCGGGAGCGGAGCCGATGCCCGCGCCCTTGCCGTCCTGACGCGCGCCGGCCGGGGAGCCCGAGCCGCCGAGCACGGCGAACGCGGCCGCGGC
>NZ_JBEXKG010000099.1:0-29511 GCF_040609555.1 Streptomyces sp. NPDC004658 | reverse complement strand
GGCCGGGCGCCGGGGCCGGGGGCGGGGCGAAGCCCTGCGGGGCGGGCGCCGACGGGGGTTCGGGGGAGGGCGCCGGGGCCGGGGCTGGTGCGGCAGGGGCACCGAACGGGGGCGGGGGGGTGCTCTGGGCGGGCGGGGCGAAGCCCGGGGCCGCGCCGGGCTGGGGCTGCTGCGGGGCGGCGGGCGCCTCCTCCTCCAGCACCTCGCCGCCGAAGTTCTTCAGCAGCGCCTCCAGACCGCCGTCGAAGCCCTGGCCGACGGCGGCGAACCGCCATCCGTCCTTGAAGTAGAAGTCGCCGAGCATCACGGCCCGCTCGGTGGAGAACTCCGCGCCGCTGAAGGAGTACCGCGCGACCTCCTCGCCGCCCGCCACGATGCGCAGGTAGCCGGGAGCGATCTGGGACATCTGTCCGGCGCCGTCGAGGGTCGCCGTGAAGGACAGCTTGCGGATGTGCGAGGGGATCCGGTCGAGCGTGACCCGGAACGACTCCGTGTCACCCGCCTGGGCACCCAGCAGCTGGATGGACTCCTCCGGGGACTTCGGCTGGTTGAAGAAGACGAAGTACCGGTCGTCCGAGAGACGCTCGTCGGCGTCCAGACCGAAGCAGCTGATGTCGAAGGTCAGTCCGGGGCCGGAGATCTGCACGCCTACGTACAGATCCGTGCCCGCGGTGAGGTCACTGATCCTGGCCTTGTGGCCGCGTTGGAATTCCCTGGCCATGCGTTACGACCGTCCCCCATCCCGAATGTGAGTGCGTCGCGCCAGGCTAACGGGAAAGACCGACAGCGACCCCCGGGGGTGCTGGTCGGTACAGACCCGGTACACAACCGCGCCCGGCCGCTCACACGGGCGGTTTTCCGGAGGGCGGCCCGGTGCGGCGGGAGGCGCCCGGTCCTGGGGGAGGCCGCTCAGGCGTCCTGCTCGTCGCGCGCGCCCGGCACATGCGGCAGCCGCGCGGCGGCGACCACCCCTTCGAGGTAGCCGCGGGCCCGCTCGGTGCGGGGGTAGGCGTCCAGCAGCCGCCAGAAGTCGGGGCCGTGGCCGGGGACGAGCAGATGCGCCAGCTCGTGGCAGAGCACGTAGTCGACGACGTACTCCGGCATCCCCTGCAACCGGTGCGACAGCCTGATGCTGCCCTCGGCGGGTGTGCAGGAACCCCAGCGGGTGTTCTGGTTGGTGACCCAGCGCACGGAGGTGGGCCGGGCCCGGCCGTCGAAGTACTGGGCGGACAGCCGCTCGGCACGCTCGGCCAGCTCGGCGTCGCCCAGCACTCGCTTGCTCTCCTGGGCGGCGAGCTTGTCGAGCATGACGGTGACCCAGCGCTGCTCCTCCGCCTTCGACATCCGGGCGGGGATCAGTACGACGGTGCGGTCGCCCTCGCGGTACGCGGAGACCGTCCGGCGGCGCCGGGCGCTCCTGCGGACCTCGATCGCGCTCGTCCCCGAGCCGCGGGGCGGCTGGCTCGTCGTGCTGCGCTGTGGTTCACCGGCGCGGTGCAGTGGGTCGGCGGGCACGCCCCGACGTTACCCGCTGAGCAGGGGCAATGTCCCGGCCCGGGGACGGTTCACTCCGGATCCCCCACCATGTGTTTGATTCGTACGACCGATCCATTCATCCTTTTTGCACCACTTCACCCGGCCTGATTGATATGAAGAACACCCCCAGCCTGTGGATAACTCCCGACGCCCGGAGCACGGGCCGGGCATGCTGGCGCAGACAGGACGACCCGGGCACGACGGCACGGGCAGGACGACACGGACACGACGACACGGACACGAGGACACCGACACGGGGGGCATGTCATGCATCCGGTGCTGAAGCCCGCGCTGCGGCGCGGCTGGCGCGACCGCAACACCGTGCAGTTCGGGATGACCCCGGCGCACGCGCTGACACTGGGCCCGGTGGCCACGGCGACCGGCAGCTTCCTGGACCTGCTCGACGGCACCCGCGGGCTGCCGCTGCTGCGCGAGGAGGGCCGCCGGGCGGACGTGCCGGCCGACCACGTCGACGAGCTGGTGGAGCGGCTGGCCCGCGCGGGCCTCGTCGACGACGCGCGCGGCGGCGGACCGGCCGCGGACGCCCTGCGGGAGAAGACGGACGTCCTCGAACGGCTGCGCCCCGACCTCGCCTCGCTGTCCCTCCTCACGCCTGAGCCGGGCGGCGCCCTGGCGCGGCTGGCGGCCCGGCGCTCGCTGCGCGTCCGGGTGCGGGGCGCGGGCCGGGTCGGCGCCCTGCTCGCGTCCGTGCTGTCCGGCGCGGGCGTCGGCGAGGTCGAGGTGTGCGACGTGGGCCGGGTGGAGCCGTGGGACGTGGCGCCGGGCGGGCTGACCGCCGAGTCGCTGGGCGACCGCCGGGACACGGCGGCACGGGCCGCCGTCCGCCGCGCCGCACCGGACCGTCCACCGCGCCACGCCCACTCCCCCGGCTCCGGCGCCGAGGAGCACGGCCTGTCCCTGGTGGTCTTCGCATCCCGCGACGATGTCGCCGTGCACGCCCCGGACCCGGTCACCGCCGAACCGCTCATGGCCACCGGCACCCCTCATCTGTACGCCGGGGTCGTGGAGGGCACGGGTGTCGTCGGCCCGCTCGTCCTGCCGGGCGAGTCGGGCTGTGCCGGCTGCCTGGACCGGGACCGCACGGACCGGGACCCGGCCTGGCCCCGCCTCGTCACCCAGTGGCGGTCCGGCAGGGCCCGCCGGGTCGGGGCCTGCGACCTGACCCTGGCCACGGCGGTGGCCGGTCTCGCCGCTGCGCAGGCCCTGGCCTTCCTCGACGGGGGCTCACCGTCCGCCACGGGTACGCGCTGGGAGGTGTCCCTGCCCGGTCTGGACTGGCGCGCCCGGCCGCTCCGGCCGCATCCGGACTGCGCCTGCGGGGCGGCGGAGAGAAAGAAACCGGAGCACTCCGCAACCGACGGCGAGGCGCGCGCGACAATGGCGGTGCAACGGCCGTCGACGAAGCGGCGACGCGAAGCAGGCGCGGCACGGCCGACTGGGACCTGGAGGGCGCATGTCTGATCTTCCCCGGAAGGCGGTCACCCGTACCGCCAAGCTCGCCGCGCTCCCGCTCGGCTTCGCCGGCCGGGCGACCTGGGGGCTGGGCAAGCGGATCGTGGGCGAGTCCGCGGAGATCGTCGGCCGCGAGCTGCAACAGCGCACGGCGGAGCAGCTCTTCAAGGTGCTCGGCGAGCTGAAGGGCGGCGCGATGAAGTTCGGGCAGGCACTGTCCGTCTTCGAATCCGCGCTGCCGGAGGAGATCGCCGGTCCCTACCGCGCGGCCCTGACCAAACTCCAGGAGGCCGCCCCGCCGATGCCGACCCGCACCGTGCACACGGTGCTCCAGGAGCGGCTCGGGCCGGACTGGCGCGACCTCTTCGAGGAGTTCGAGGACAAGCCGGCCGCCGCGGCCTCCATCGGCCAGGTGCACCGGGCCGTGTGGCACGACGGCCGTGAGGTGGCCGTCAAGGTCCAGTACCCGGGCGCCGGCGAGGCACTGCTCTCGGACCTGAGCCAACTGAGCCGCTTCGCCCGGCTGTTGGGTCCGCTGATCCCGGGCATGGACATCAAGCCGCTGATCGCGGAGCTGAGGGACCGCGTCTCCGAGGAGCTGGACTACGGCCTGGAGGCCCAGGCGCAGAGCGCCCACGCCGAGGAGTTCGCGGACGACCCGGACGTGGTCGTCCCGGCGGTGGTGCACCAGTGCGAGCAGGTGCTGGTGACCGAGTGGATCGACGGCGTCCCCCTGTCCGAGGTCATCGCGGACGGCACCCAGGAGCAGCGCGACCGGGCCGGCCAGCTCCTCGCCCGCTTCCTGTTCTCCGGCCCGGCCCGCACCGGCCTGCTGCACGCCGACCCCCATCCGGGCAACTTCCGGCTGCTGCCCGGTGGCCCGGACGGTCCGGACGACTGGCGGCTGGGAGTCCTGGACTTCGGAACCGTCGACCGGCTCCCCGGCGGCCTGCCCGCCCCGATCGGCATCTCGCTGCGGATGACGCTGGACGGGGAGGCGGAGACGGTCTACGAGCTGCTGTGCGCCGAGGGCTTCGTGAAGGAGACCATCGAGCTGGACCCGGACGCGGTCCTCGACTACCTGCTGCCGATCATCGAGCCGGCCCGCGTGGAGGCGTTCACCTTCACCCGCTCCTGGATGCGCAGCCAGGCCGCCCGCATCGCCGACCCCCGCTCCCCCGCCTACCAGCTCGGCAAGCGGCTGAACCTGCCGCCGGCCTATCTGCTGATACACCGGGTGACCCTCAGCACGATCGGGGTGCTGTGCCAACTGGGCGCTACGGTACGCCTCCGCGAAGAGCTGGAGGAGTGGCTGCCGGGCTTCGCGACCGACGTGTCCGGGGCCGAGTCCGGCGAGGAGGAGTCGGCGGCGGGGGCGTGACCGGAGGCCGGCGACGCGGGCTGGGTGCCTGCACCGTGCGGCACCCGGACCCAGAAGCCGGTGACGTGGCTTCCCTTCCTTCAGTGATCTTCCTGTCAGGGCGAAGGGCCCCGGAGACGGGGCTCACCACCAGAAAGGGGGCTCACCACCAGGCCGAGTCCAGCCGTCCCTCGATCGCCCGGAGGTTCTCCCGGGAGCAGGCGTCGCAGAAGTACTGGCGGACGCCGTTCTCCACGGAGCAGGTCCAGGTGACCGGCTGGGGGCCGTGGGCGGGTGTGCCGCAGCGGGCGCACACGAGGCGGCGGCGCTCCGCTGTGGAGCCGCCCTGATCACTTCCGCCGGGAAGACTCGTCACCCGGTGACGATAACCCCGTGGGCGGTGGATCGTCGTGCGCAACGCACCGCGGGGGCCGGTCCGTTCGGCCGGACCGGCCCCCGCGGGGAGGCTTCGCCCCCCTGCTCCGGGAGGCCACCGCTGCTCAGGTGTGTGCGTTACTGCATGACGGCCATGGCGAGCGCGCGGCGGGCGCGCAGCGAGGCGCGCTCGGCTCGGCGCTGCATCCGCTGGGCGACCGCCAGGCGCATGGCCCGGCGTTCGCGCGCGGCGTCATGGAGTCGCTCGTGCATATGCGCGCGAGCCAGGGCTTCTTGCATGAGTTGCATCTCACGGTTCCTGTTCTGGCGCGCTTCGGTCGCGCCGGTGGTGGGGAAGTCTGTGGTCGCGGAGCCGGCGGGCTCGCTGGTGGACGGCTTCATCGGGGCCTGCTTCTGGGGGTCGTGCGTGAGGGGGCGGTCGATCGTTCCTGCGGTGTTCATGCCGTGACCGGGTTCTTCCGCGGGCGGCCACGGGGCCGCTTGCGGGCGACGACGACGCCCTGGACGAACAGCTCGCCACCCCAGACACCCCAGGGCTCGCGCCGCTCCTTGGCGCCGGCGAGGCAGGCCTCGACCAGGGGGCAGGTGCGGCAGAGGGACTTGGCGTACTCCACGTCCGCCGGCGACTCGGCGAAGAAGACCTCCGGGTCGTAGGAGCGGCAGGGGACGGGTACGCCGAGGTTCTCGATGGCGTCGTCGAGCGCGGTGAGCGCGGTGAGCGGGGTCAAGGTGGAGTCCTCCGTGAGGCCGGGCGGGGGGATGGTTTGCGAAGGCGGTACGGACGGGGCGTGCGCTTCGAGTTGCACGGGTTGTCTTCCTCGTCTGGTCGTTCCGGCCGGTTGACCGGGTGTCGGCTGGGTACCGGGTTCTTCCTGTCCCGAGGCCCCTTCGCTCCGTCATCCCCGTTCGGGGAAAACAGAAGGGCCGCGGATCCCGGATGGGGTTCCGCGGCCCTGAAGGCGCCGGCCTGATCGGCGATCAGGCTGGATCACTCCAGGGTTCTGGCCCACGGAAGGCCCACATCAGGTGGTGCTGCGTCGTCTGCTTCCGGAATCCGGCACCGGCCGCCGCAAAGGCATAGGCGTGCGCCTGTGCCGCTACCGCTTCCAGTGCCTTGGTCGGTCGCTCATTGCGCTCGCGGACGGGAAGAACCGCGAGGGCAGGGGAGGACGCCGGACGCACGGCACGGATGCCGGACAGACCGGTGCCCTGGTTCGAGGCGCCGAGCATGCACGTGGAGACGGTCGAGCGATCGGTCAGTTTGGCCGCGCTGACGGTGGTGCTGATGGTGATGCTGATCACTGGACTCGCCTCCTCTCGGCGTCTCGAGGGACCGGGGTGATCCGGTCCCGTTCGGATATGCAAGTACAACACGGAACCCGGGCCTTGGAGAAGGCCGCTGCTTCCGTGCCTAGAACCTATGGGGATTCGCGGGGCATGCGCAAACTATTTTTTCGACGAGTTGGCATCAGTCGCTCCCGTCCTCTCCACCGGGTTCTTGACCTGCGCAGATGGCCAGAACATCGGCTCCGTAGCTGCGCAGCTTGCGGTTGAGGACACCGGGGATACGGGCGAGTTCGGCGGGGTTCTCCGGGCATGTCTCCGCGATGGCCATCAGCGTCCGGTCGGTGAAGACGCAGAAGTCGGGCTGGCCGCTGCGCTCGGCCTGCACCGCGCGCCACTCCCGGAGCCTCTCGTAGAGCCCTTCGTCCATGTCCGAGGGGCAGTCCTCGCAGCGCATCAGCTTCATCTCGCCCGCCTCGGTGAGGGTGCGGCCACAGACCCGGCAGCGGGCGGGGGTGCGCTGAGTGCGCCGGGGGGCGACGGCGGTGCTCGCGGAGGTCCCGCGCTCGACGCCCGCGCCCGCACCGGCGCCGGTGTGACCGACGGTCGCAGTGGTGCCGGGGCGCAGACCGTCGAGGAAGCGGCTCGGCCGGCGGTTGGGGCGACCGCCGGGTGAGCGGGACAGGGCCCAGGACAGATGGAGGCGCTCCCGGGCGCGGGTCACGCCGACGTACAGCAGCCGGCGTTCCTCCTCGATCTGCTCGTCGGTGCGGGCGTAGGTGATGGGCAGCATGCCCTCGGCGACGCCGACCAGGAACACGACGTCCCACTCCAGGCCTTTGGCGGCGTGCAGGGAGGCCAGGGTGACGCCCTGCACGGTGGGGGCGTGCTGGGCGTTCGCCCGTTCGTCCAGTTCCGCCACGAAGTCGGCGAGGGTGACTCCGGGTCTGGCCGCGGCGAGGTCGTGCGCGAGGTTGACCAGGGCGGCCAGGGATTCCCAGCGCTCTCTCACGGCGCCGGAACCGGCCGGGGGTTCGCTCGTCCAGCCCTCGCCGGAGAGGACGGCGCGCACCTGGGAGGGCAGGTCCACGGCGTCGTCGAGGAGGGAGTCGTTGCCGCCGAAGCGGGCCGCGCCGCGCAGGGCGATGCCGGCCTTGCGGACCTCGGGCCGGTCGAAGAAGCGCTCGGCGCCGCGCAGCTGGTAGGGCACCCCGGCGTCGGCGAGCGCCTGCTCGTAGGTCTCGGACTGGGAGTTGGTGCGGAACAGAACGGCTATCTCTGCGGCCGGGACGCCCGCGTCGATCAGCTCGCGGATACGGCGGGCGGCGCCCTCGGCCTCGGCGGGCTCGTCGGTGTACTCCGTGTAGACGGGCTCGGGCCCCGGGGGGCGCTGGGAGACGAGTTCCAGCCGGTGGCCCGCGGCGCGGCCCCGGGCCTGGGCAAGCAGGCCGTTGGCGAGGTGGACGATCTGGGGGCTGGAGCGGTAGTCGCGGACCAGTTTGACGACGGTGGCGCCGGGGTGCCGGGACCGGAAGTCGAGCAGATGGTCGGGCGTTGCTCCGGTGAACGAGTAGATGGTCTGGCTGGCGTCACCGACGACGCACAGGTTGTCGCGGTCGCCGAGCCACAGGTCCAGCAGCCGCTGCTGGAGGGGGCTGACGTCCTGGTACTCGTCCACGACGAAGTGCTGGTACTGGGCGCGGACCTGTTCGGCGATGTCGTGCCGGTCCTGGAGGATGGCGACGGTGAGCAGCAGGACGTCCTCGAAGTCGATCACGGCGCGGTCGCGCTTGAGGTCCTCGTAGGCGGCGTAGAGGTGGGCGATCTCGGCCGGGTCGCGGGGGGCCTCACGGCCGGCCTTCGCAGCCGCGTACGGATAGTCGGCGGGGACGGTCTGGGTGACCTTGGACCATTCGATCTCGGCGGTGACGTCGCGCAGCTCGTTGCGGTCGAGCCGGGTGCCGAGGGCGGCGGCCGCGTCGGCGACGAGCTGGATCTTGCGGTCGACGAGCCGGGGCATGGAGCCACCGATCGCTTTCGGCCAGAAGTACTGGAGCTGGCGCAGGGCGGCGGAGTGGAAGGTGCGGGCCTGCACGCCCTGGGCGCCGAGCTGGCGCAGCCGGCCGCGCATCTCTCCGGCGGCGCGGTTGGTGAAGGTGACGGCGAGGACGCTGGACGGCTGGAGGATGCCGGCGCGCACCCCGTAGGCGATGCGGTGGGTGATGGCCCGGGTCTTGCCGGTGCCCGCTCCGGCCAGCACGCACACCGGACCGTGCAGGGAGGTGGCCACCTCGCGCTGCTCGGGGTCGAGCCCTTCGAGCACCGCGTCGGCCCCGTCCGGCTGAGCCGCGTAGCCAGAGCCACCGGTGCCCTGCGGGAAGAGGGTGGAATGCGTTGCTGCTGTCACACCGCCATGCTGCCAGGTCGCCCGGGACGGCTGTGCCGGTTGTCCACAGGCCGGGGCCCGCAGTCGTACTAATGCGGCAGGCGTCACACGGGCTGACGCGGCAGGCGTCACACGGGGAACGCCCTGGTCCGGGCCCCTGAGACGGCGGCCCGGTCGCCCGGGAGCGGCGGCCCGGTCACCCGGGAGCGGCGGCCCCGTCGCTCGGGAATGGCGGGCCGGTCCCCTACGTTCTCTCCCTGGACGACTTTTCCGAGCTGCCTGAGGAGCGCGAGAGACATGCAGGGCACTGTGACGATGTACAGCACGACTTGGTGCGGCTACTGCCGGCGGCTGAAGAGCCAGCTGGACCGGGAGGGCATCGCCTACACCGAGATCAACATCGAGCAGGACCCCGAGTCCGCGGCCTTCGTGGAGAAGGCGAACGGCGGAAACCAGACCGTCCCGACCGTGCTCTTCGCGGACGGCTCCACGCTGACGAACCCGTCGCTGGCCCAGGTCAAGCAGAAGCTCGCCGCCTGAGCCGCGCCGCGTCGAACGGCGGCTCCCGAGTCCGGAACCGGCTCGGGAGCCGCCGTTCGCCGTTTCAGACGAAGCTGCGGGTCGGCAGGGGCTTGCCGTACCACATCTCGATCAGGCGGGCCGCGATGGAGATGCCGTAGGGCGGCAGCACCTCACCGGACTCGAAGGCCGCGTGCAGCTCCTCGCGGGAGAACCAGCGGGCCTCGTGGATCTCGTCGCCGTCGACGTCGATCTCCGTGGACGTGGCGCGGGCCATGAAGCCGAGCATCAGGCTGGACGGGAAGGGCCAGGGCTGGCTGGCGACGTACTCGACCGGGCCGACGGTGACGCCGACCTCCTCGGACACCTCACGGCGCACCGCCTGCTCGATGGACTCGCCGGGCTCCACGAACCCGGCGAGTGTGGAGAAGCGGCCCTCGGGCCAGTGGACCTGGCGGCCGAGCAGGATGCGGTCGTCCTCGTCGGTCACCGCCATGATCACGGCGGGGTCGGTGCGCGGGTAGTGCTCGGCGCCGCAGGCCGGGCAGCGGCGGATGTGGCCGGCCGCCGCGATGACCGTCCGCTCGCCGCAGCGGGAGCAGAAGCGATGGGTGCGCTGCCAGTTCTCCAGCCCGACCGCGTGCACCATGAGCCCGACGTCGCGCGCCGACAGCAGCAGGCCGGCTTCGCGCAGCCCCGCTGGGCGGGCGGACTGGTCGATGCGGCCCGGCAGCGCGTCCTTCTGGAGCGCGAAGTAGCTGACGCCCTCCTCGTCGATGCCGAGGAAGTAGCGGTGCGCCTCGGTCAGCGGCGCCTCGAAGGACGGCGTCATGACGAGTTCCGTCCGGCCGTCCGGGGTCTCGTCGATGAGCACCTGGCCGCCGGAGACCACGAAACAGCGGGTCGTGGGGTGGCTCCACGCCGCCGCGAGCCAGGCCTCGTCCAGTCGGTGGTGGGCGGCGCGGTCGATGCCGCTCGGGGCGGTCAGCGAGATGGGTCGGTCGGCTGTGTGGTCGGTCCAGGTGGTCACGGGTGCTTCCAACTCCCCCAGTGCGGTTCTTGCGGCGGGCGGTTCGGCGGGACGTAGGGCGGGAGGGCACCGGGCCGGGCGCGGCCGGGGCGATGGAACGGTCGGGGCGGTCCCTCCAGTGTGCCCCGCGCGCGGTGCCCCGCCGTACGGCGCCGGCCGGTCAGGGTGCGGTACGCCAGTTCCGGGCCAGGTCACCCCAGAGGTAGGCGCTGGTCTCGACGCCCTTGAACAGGAGGTCCAGCTCGACCTTCTCGTTGGGTGCGTGCCAGCCGTCGGACGGGACGGAGATGCCCAGGAAGAGCACGGGGGCGCCGAGGACTTCCTGGAGGTCGGCGGCGGGTCCGGAGCCACCCTCGCGGGTGAAGCGGACCGGCTGCTGGAAGGCGCGGCCCATGGCGCGGGCCACGGACCGCAGCGCGGGGTGGTCGAGCGGGGTGAGGCACGGGCGGGTGGCCGAGCCGAAGTCGATCTCGTACCGGATCCCGGCGGGCACCTGCTCGGCGGCCCAGGCGCGGACGGCCTTCTCGATGTGGTCGGGGTCCTGGCCGGCGACCAGCCGGAAGGACAGCTTCACCATGGCCGTGGCGGGGATGATCGTCTTGCTGCCGGGGCCCTGGTAGCCGCCGCCGATGCCGTTGACCTCGGCGGTCGGGCGGGCCCAGATGCGCTCCAGGGTCGAGTAGCCGGCCTCGCCGTGCAGGGCGGTGGACCTGGCGGTGTCCAGCCAGCGCTCCTCGTCGAAGGGCAGCTCGGCGAAGAGTGCGCGCTCGCGGTCGGTCAGTTCGACGATGCCGTCGTAGAAACCGGGGATCGCCACGCGCGCGTGCTCGTCGTGGAGGGCCGCGACCAGGCGGGCGGCGGCGGTGGCCGGGTTGGGCACGGCGCCGCCGAAGGAGCCGGAGTGGATGTCCTGGCCGGGGCCGTACAGCCGGATCTCGCACTCGGCGAGGCCGCGCATGCCGGTGCACACGGTCGGGGTGTCCTCGGACCACATGCCGGTGTCGGAGACGATGACGGCGTCGGCGGCGAGGCGTCCCGCGCGCTCTTCCACCAGGGCCCGGAAGTGCGGGGAGCCGGACTCCTCCTCGCCCTCGATCAGCAGCTTGAGGTTGACGGCCGGCGCGGGGCGGCCGGTCGCGGCGAGGTGGGCGCGGACGCCGAGTGTGTGGAAGAACACCTGGCCCTTGTCGTCGGCCGCCCCGCGCGCGTAGAGGCGGTTGTCGCGGACGACCGGTTCGAAGGGGTCGCTGTCCCAGCCGTCCTCGCGGGCGGCGGGCTGCACGTCGTGGTGGCCGTAGACCAGGACCGTGGGTGCCTCCGGGTCACCGGACGGCCATTCGGCGAAGACGGCGGGGGCACCGGGGGTCTGCCAGACCTCGGTGGTCGGGAAGCCGGTCTTCCTCAGTTCGGCGGCGAGCCAGTCCGCGCTGCGCCGTACGTCGGGAGCGTGGTCGGGCTGGGCCGACACGGAGGGGATGCGCAGCCATGCGGCGAGGTCGTCGAGGAAGGCGGCGCGGTGCTGCTCGATGTACGTGCGGACGGCGCTGTCCGGGGTCTGGCTCATGCTCCCGAGCCTATCGGCCCGCGCCGGCAACCTCGGCGGGCTGTTCGTCACACTCAGCTCGCCTCCGGTGTGCGCTCCGTCTCACCCGTGAGCAGCCGCTCCAGCGCGGCCCGGTCCGGCAGGCTCTCCGGGCGTACGACCTCGCCGCTGCGCACGTACAGGAACGCGGCGGTGACCGACTCGGGCGGTATGCCCTGCTGCTCGGCCCAGGCCAGCCGGTACACGGCGAGCTGGAGCGGGTCGGCGCTGCCGGTGCGGCCGGTCTTCCAGTCGACGATCTCGTACGTCGCCCCGTCGCCGTCGCCGTGCCGGTAGACGGCGTCGATGCGGCCCCGGACGACGCGGCCGGCGAGGGTGAGCTGGAAGGGGGCCTCGACCCGGTACGGGGTGCGCCGGGCGTACTCGGTGCGTTCGAAGGCCTCCTTCAGGGCTTCCAGGTCGCGTTCGTCCGCGATCTCGGCGTCGTCGCCGGGCAGCTCGTCGGGGTCCAGCAGGGGCAGGGTCAGTTCCTCGAAGCGGGTTTCCACCCAGGCGTGGAACCGGGTGCCCCGGCGTGCGGCCGGTTGCGGGGGGCGTGGCATGGGGCGCGCGAGCTCCTGTGCGAGCCCGTCCGGGTCCTGGGCGAGCCGCAGCAGCTGGGTCGCGCTGAGCGTGGTGGGCAGGGGGACCTCGGTGACGGTCTGCCGGGCGCGCAGCAGTTCTCCGGTGAGCGCGTCCAGGTCGCGGTCCCAGGAGGCGATGGTGCGGGCCTCCTCCGGGGTGAGGGCGGCGGTGGGCCGGGGCGCGGCGGCACGCGGGCGGTCCCGCGGGGCCGGCGCCTGGTGCGGGACCGTGGGCCGTTCGGCGTTCCGGTCGTCCTGGTCGAAGGGCTCGCCGTCGAAGGGATCGCCGTCGAAGGAATCGTCGAGGGGCTCGGTGGGGAAGGGGTCGTCGCCGTACGGGTCGTCGTACGGAAGATCCTCTTCGTGAGCGAGGTCCGCGTGCCGTTCCCCGTCCTGCGTCCCGGCGCCGTACGGGTCGTCGCTGAACGGGTCGTCGCCGTACGGATCGTCACCGTACGGTTCGTCGTCCGGCGGCGCGGGCCAGTCCGGGTCCTCGGCACCAGCCGGGTCGTGCAGGGCCGGCCGGCGCCCGTCGGCAGGCCCTGCGGCGAGGGCGTCCAGGTGGGCGAGGACGGTCTCCGCGGCGGCGCGGCGGCGGGCGAGGGCGGCGGCGTCCAGCGGGAGCGGCCACACCTGGTCGGCGGTGGCCGCGTGCAGGGCCGGGTTCTCCTCGTCCTCGGCGGGCGGGTCCGCCCACACCTCGATCTCGCCGTACCCGGCGGCGCAGTGGTCGTACAGGGCCTGGAGGAAGTCGGACGGGCCGCGCGGCTTCTTCTGGGTGGGCCCCCACCAGTGGCCGGAGCCGAGCAGGAGCGAGCGGGGGCGGGTGAAGGTGACGTAGCCGAGGCGGAGCTCCTCGGTGTGCTGGTGCTCCTTCATGGCCTCGTGGAAGGCCTTCATGCCGCGCGAGTCCCAGGAGTCCACGTCGGGCAGGGTGTCGGTGTCGCCGCGCAGGGCGTGCGGCAGCACCTTGGCCTGCGCGGTCCACTTCTCGCGGCCCTGGGCGCTGGGGAACGTGCCGGTCACGAGTCCGGGGACGGCCACGACGTCCCACTCCAGGCCCTTGGACTTGTGCGCGGTGAGCACCTTGACGGTGTTCTCGCCGCCGGGCAGGGCGTTGTCGAGGCCCTTCTCGTACTGGGCGGCGGTGCGCAGGAAGCCGAGGAAGGCCAGCAGGGTGGCCTCGCTGTCGCTCGCGGCGAAGGAGGCGGCGATGTCCAGGAAGTTGGACAGGGTCTCGCGGCGGCGGGCGGCGAGCGCGTGCGGGGACGCCGACAGCTCCACCTCCAGGCCGGTGACGGCGAGGACGCGGTGCAGGACGTCCATCAACGGGTCGGACAGCGACCGGCGCAGGTCGCGCAGTTCGGCGGCGAGCCGGGCGAAGCGCACGCGCGCGTCCGGGGAGAACGGCAGCCCGTCGTCGTCGCCGTCCTCCAGGGGCGCTTCCAGGAAGGTGTCCAGGGCGTCGGCGAGCGAGATCACCTCGGACGGGTCGACGCCCTCCACGGCCTCGGCGAGCCGGCGGTCCGGGTCGTCGGTGCCGTCCACGCGCGCGTGGGCGACCAGCAGCCGGGCGCGGCGGCCCAGCAGGGCGAGGTCGCGGGGGCCGATGCGCCAGCGCGGTCCGGTCAGCAGGCGTACCAGCGCCGCGTTGGCGCCGGGGTCCTGGAGGACCTCGCAGACGGCGACGAGGTCGGCGATCTCGGGCAGGTGGAGCAGGCCGGAGAGGCCGACGACCTCGACGGGGACGTCGCGGGCGACGAGGGCGCCCTGGATCTCGGCGAAGTCGGTCGCGGTCCGGCACAGTACGGCGATCTCGCCGGGCGGTGTGCCGGTGTGCACGAGGTGGGCGAGGGAGTCGGCAATCCAGTCGATCTCCTCGGCGTGGGTGGGCAGCAGGGCGCAGCGGACCGTGCCGTCGTACTCGGCGCCCGGGGCCGGGCGGAGGGCCTCCACGCCCGCGTGGAGGGCACGCAGGGGCTCGGCGAGGCCGTTGGCGAGGTCGAGCAGGCGTCCGCCGCTGCGGCGGTTCTCGCTGAGCGCCTGCCGGGTGGCGGGCCTGCCGTCGGCGTGGGCGAAGTGGTCGGGGAAGTCGTCCAGGTTGGCGACGGAGGCGCCGCGCCAGCCGTAGATGGCCTGGCAGGGATCGCCGACGGCGGTCACCGGGTGGCCGGTACCGCCGCCGAACAGGCCGGCGAGCAGGACGCGCTGGGCCACGGAGGTGTCCTGGTACTCGTCCAGGAGCACCACGCGGAACTCCTCGCGCAGCGCCCGGCCCACCTCGGGAATGCGGGCGAGGCGGGCCGACAGGGCGATCTGGTCGCCGAAGTCGAGAAGGTCCCGCGCGCGTTTGGCGGCCCGGTAGCGCTGGACGAGCTCGGCGAGTTCCCGGCGGGCCGCGGCGGTCTCCGGGACCTTGCGCAGGTCGGCGTTGGTGAGCTTGGCCCCTTCCAGGGTGCGCAGCAGGCCGGTGTCCCAGGCGCGGAGTTCCTCGGGGTCGACGAGGTGTTCGGCGAGTTCGGAGTCGAGCGCGAGCAGGTCGCTGACGAGGTCGGCGAAGGAGCGGGTCAGTGCCGGGTACGGGCCCGGCGCCTCGCGCAGCACGCGCGCGGCGAGCTGGTAGCGGGTGGCGTCGGCCAGGAGGCGTGAGCTGGGCTCCAGGCCGAGGCGCAGGCCGTGGTCGGTGAGCAGGCGGCCGGCGAAGGAGTGGTACGTCGAGATGACCGGCTCGCCCGGAGGGTTGTCGGGGTCGATGACGTCCGGGTCGGTGACGCCGGCCCTGATCAGCGCCTTGCGGACGCGTTCGGCCAGCTCACCGGCGGCCTTGTTGGTGAAGGTGAGACCGAGGACCTGTTCGGGGGCGACCTGTCCGGTGCCCACCAGCCAGACCACGCGGGCCGCCATCACGGTGGTCTTGCCCGACCCGGCACCGGCCACGATCACCTGCGGGGCGGGCGGCGCGGTGATGCAGGCCGTCTGCTCCGGGGTGAACGGGATGCCGAGGAGCTCCTTGAGCTGCTCGGGGTCGGTGATACGGGCGGGCATGTCGAAAGAGGCTAGCGGCGGGGACTGACAGTCGAGACCGGGGCGGTCGTGCGGAGCGGAAGAAGCGCAGGTCAGCGCCTGTGGTGCCGTACGTCACCCATGGCGGGGACACGTCACTCGACCACGTGCCGCCCCTCCGGGCGCGCGCTGCACGACGCCCGGAACGCGCAGTGGGTGCAGTGCTGGCCGGCGCTCGGCGTGAACCGCTCGTCGAGGACCTTCCCGGCGGCGGTGGCCAGCAGTTCGCCGACCCACTCCCCCGACGGCGGCTCCTGGGTCTGCACCTTGGGCAGGGTGTCGCCCCCGTCACGCTTGGCGGCGCCCTGTCTGAGGTGGACCAGTTCCGCGCCGCCCGGCTCGGGGCGCACACCGTCGAAGGCCGTGTCGACGGCGCCTTCGCGGACGGCGAGCTGGTAGACGGCGAGCTGGGGGTGCCGTTCCACCTCGCCCGCGGTGGGCGCCTGCTTGCCGGTCTTGAAGTCGACCACGTAGGCGCGTCCCTCAGCGTCCGTCTCCACGCGGTCCATCTGGCCGCGGATGCGGACCTGGTAGTCGCCCGCTTCGAGGGTGACGTCGAAGTCGTGCTCGCTCGCCACCGGGGTGCGGCCCGCGCGGTTGAGCACGTGCCAGTTCAGGAAGCGTTCGAGCGCCACGCGCGCGTTGTCCTTCTCCTGCCGCGACTTCCACGGCGCGTCGAAGGCCAGCGCGTTCCACACCGAGTCCAGGCGTTCCATGAGGACGTCGAGGTCGGCGGGGGTGCGGCCGGAGGCGACCTCGTCGGCCAGGACGTGGACGACGTTGCCGAAGCCCTGCGCGGTGGTGGCGGGGGCGTCCGCCTTGACCTCGCGGCCCAGGAACCACTGGAGCGCGCACGTGTTGGCGAGCTGGTCGAGCGCGCTGCCGGAGAGCACCACGGGCTGGTCCCGGTGGCGCAGCGGCACCTTGCTCTCGGTCGGCTCGAACATGCCCCACCAGCGGTAGGGGTGCGCGGACGGCACGAGCGGGCGGCCGTCCTCGTCGGCGAGCGCGGCGAGCCGGGCGAGCCGGCGGGCGGCGGCCTCCCGCAACGCGGCCGACGCGCGCGGGTCCACCGTGGTCGCGCGCAGCTCGGCGACGAGCGCGGCGACGGACAGCGGCCGGCGGGGACGCCCGGTGACGTCCCTCGGCTCGACGCCCAGCTCGGTGAGGAACCGGGACGGCTGGTCGCCGTCGTCGGCCGGTGCCTTCACCGCGGTGACGACGAGACGGTCACGCGCGCGCGTGGCGGCCACGTAGAACAGGCGGCGCTCCTCGGCGAGCAGCGCGCCCGGGGGCAGCGGTTCGGCGAGTCCGTCGCGGCCGATGCGGTCGGCCTCCAGCAGCGAGCCGCGGCGCCGCAGGTCGGGCCAGAGTCCCTCCTGGACGCCGGCGACGACGACCAGCCGCCATTCCAGGCCCTTGGCGCGGTGGGCGGTCATCACGCGGACGGCGTCCGGGCGTACGGCGCGGCGGGCGAGCGTGTCGGCGGCTATGTCCTCGGCCTCGATCTGCTCCAGGAAGTTCAGGGCGCCGCGGCCTCCGATGCGCTCCTCCGCGCGCGCTGCGGTCGCGAACAGCGCGCACACGGCGTCCAGGTCCCGGTCGGCGTTGCGGCCGGCCGCGCCACCGCGCCGGGCGGCCCGCTCCAGGCGGCCGGGCCACGGTGTGCCCTGCCACAGGTCCCACAGCGCCTCCTCGGCCGTACCGCCGCCGGCCAGGCGCTCGCGGACCTCGCGGAGCAGGGCACCCAGGCGCTGCGCCCCGCGCGCGTACACCGGGTCGTGCACGGCCAGGCGCTCGGGTTCGGCGAGCGCCCGGGCGAGCAGTTCGTCGGACGGGGGCGGCAGGGGGTTCCCGGCGGCCCGTTCCTCCTCGCGCAGCGCACGCCCGAGGCGGCGCAGGTCGGCGGCGTCCATGCCGGCGAGCGGTGAGGTGAGCAGGGTGAGGGCGGTCTCGGTGTCCAGCCAGCAGGCGTCCGGAGCGGGTTCCGCGGCGCCTTGGGTGCGCGCGTCGGCGGCTTCGGTCCGTTGTCCGGGGGCTTCGGTGCGCCCGTCGGCGGCTTCGGTCCGTTGTCCGGCGGCTTCCGTGTCTTCTCCGCCGGTGTCGGTGCGTTCTCCGCCGGTGTCAGTGCGTTCTCCGACGACCTCTTCACCCTCCGGTTCGCCCTTGAGAGCGCCTGCGGCCGCCCGCTCGTCGCGGTGTCGTGCCTCCGCCGTGGCCACCGCGCGGAGGGCCGTGAGCAGGGGCGCCACCGCGGGTTCGTGCCGCAGGGGAAGCTCGTCGCCGTCGATGTCCAGGGGGACGCCCGCCGCGGTGAGGGCCCGGCGCAGGGCCGGGAGGCGGGAGCCCGCGCGGACGAGGACGGCCATGTCGCTCCAGGGGACGCCGTCCTCCAGGTGCGCGCGGCGCAGGATGTCCGCGATGTTGTCCACTTCCGCGCCGGGCGTCGGATACGTGTGGACCTCGACCCGGCCGCCGTCCCGTACGGCGGCGGGCTCCCGGTGGGCGCGGACCGTGTCGGCGGGCAGCCGGGACAGCGGCATGCGCTGGGTGATCAGGCGGGTGGCGGCCAGCAGGGCGGCGCCGGAGCGGCGCGAGGTGCGCAGCACCGCCACGGGGGCGGGACGGCCGTCCGCGCGCCGGAAGACGGCCGGGAAGTCGAGGATGCCGTTCACGTCGGCACCCCGGAAGGCGTAGATCGACTGGTCGGGGTCACCGAACGCGACCAGGGTGCGTCCGCCGCCGGCCAGGGCTCGCAGCAGCCGGACCTGGGCGGCGTCGGTGTCCTGGTACTCGTCGACGTACACGGCGTCGTACTGGGCCGCGAGCCGTGCCGCGGTCTCCGGACGGCGGGCGAGGAGGACCGCGCGGTGGACCAGTTCCGCGTAGTCGAGCGCGCCCTGGAGGTCGAGGGTGTCGAGGTACTCGGCGAGGAACGCGGCCGCCGCCCGCCAGTCGGGGCGGCCGATGCGGCGGGCGAAGGCGTCCAGGGCGTCCGGGCCGAGACCCAGTTCACGGCTGCGGGCGAGGACGGCACGGACCTCGTCGGCGAAACCGCGTGTGGTCAGGCAGGCGCGCAGTTCGTCCGGCCAGCGCACATGGGTCAGGCCGAGCCGCTCCAGTTCCGGCTGGCCGGCGAGCAGCTCGCGGACGGTGACGTCCTGCTCGGGACCGGAGAGCAGGCGCAGCGGCTCGCTGGACCGGCCGCTGTCCTGGTGGGCGCGGACCAGCGCGTAGCAGTACGAATGGAAGGTGGTCGCCCTGGGGGCGCGGGCGGCGCCCATGCGCAGGGCCATGCGGTCGCGCAGGTCGACGGCGGCCTTGCGGCTGAACGTGAGCACCAGGATCCGCTCGGGGTCGCCGCCCCGGGCGATCCGGGCTGCCACCGACTCGACCAGCGTGGTGGTCTTGCCGGTGCCAGGGCCGGCGAGGACGAGGAGCGGTCCGCTCCGGTGGTCAACCACGGCACGCTGCGCCGCGTCCAGATGAGGGGGGTCCACGACGGCCGGAGGGGTACGGACCAGTCGGTAAGCGCCACGGCTCCCCCGCCGCACCGAGGGGTGCGGCGGGCGCCTGGTGGAGGAAGAGGGGCTCACGTGATGTGCCGGTCCTGGTGGTCGTGCGGGCGGGCGGGCGGTCACGCGCGCGAGGCGGTGGCCGCGGGATGAGGGGGACACGTGCTGCCGACGCTACGCCGCCGCTCCGGACGGAAGCAGGGCTTCCGCTTCTTCCCTCGCGGCGCTGCGGTCACACGCGTCCCGTATCTCACGAACGTACGGCATGCCACGGAGGTCCCGGGTGTCCCTCGAACGGGCCACAGGCGCTCCACGGCGGCATCCGATGGCGGAAGCTGTCAGGTGTGACCCTCCGCACCCGCGCCGCCGTCCCATCGGGCCCGTCGCATGTCGAGCCGCGGCAGATGGCCCTGGGTGCTGCCGCCCGCCTGCCTCAGCGGTGTGCCCTCGGCGCGGTAGTGCGCGAGGGCACGCAACTCGTGTCCGGGCAGCAGCACACCGTCGGCCCGCACGACCCGCCACCACGGGACGGCACCGCCGTACAGGGACATCACCCGGCCGACCTGGCGCGGCCCGCCCTCCTCCAGCCACTCCGCCACATCGCCGTAGGTCATGACCCGGCCCGGCGGAATCCGCTCGGCGACGTCCAGAACCCGCTCGGCGTACTCCGGCAGCGCGTCCGCGTACCCGGGCGGCGGGTCCGCGCGGGTGTCTTCGGGAGGGCTCTGCTCGCTCATCCACCCCATCCTGCCGCACCCCGCCGACGTTCCGGCGGGGTGCGGGAGGAACGGTCCGCTCGCCCGCGCGCGGTCCGTGGGGCAGACTGTGCGCCCGCGCATCCGCACCCTGATGCCCGTGAGTGTCGGTGGGGCATGCCACCATCGTGCGGGCGGTGACTGGTGATACGAGACCAAGAAGAGACCATGAAGGAGCAGGGCGTGCACCCCGAAGGAGCGGCGGGCACCCCTGACGCCTCCGCGCGCCCCGGTCCCGCCCGCGCGGACGACGGCGGCACCGGCGCGCACCAGGAAGACACCGGCCCGCAGGCGCGGAAGAGCCCCGGCCCGCGCGAACGGGACGACGCCGGTCCGCGCGAGCAGGACGACACGGGCCCGCACAAGGACGGCGGCACACGCGCGCGCGAAGACGCCCCCCGGGAAGACGCCCCCGAGGCGGACGCGAGCGAGCGCACGCGCGCGCGTGACGGCGGTGCGGATGCCGCCGAGGGGCCGCCGCTCCTCCCCGAGGCGGGGCACGTCCCCGGGGTCACGCCCTCGGACGACCGTCCGTGCGCCGACGACGATCCCCACGCCGAGCAGGTGGAGCGCGACGAACCGCTCCTCCCCGCGCGCGTGCACCGCCCCTCCGACCTGATGCGGCTCCTGGTGGGCCTGCTCGGCATCGTGGTGCTGCTCGGCATCGCCGCGTTCGCGCACGGCACCACCTCGGGCCTCGAACAGGACATCAACAAGGGCACCGGGCAGGCCCCGGACCTGCTGATCAAGATCGCGGGGCTGGCGTCCAGCATCGCGATCCTGCTGGTGCCGGTCGCGTTCGCGATCGAACGGCTGATCAAACGGGACGGCCTGCGCATCGCCGACGGCGTCCTCGCGGCCGTCCTCGCGCACGGAGTGACCCTCGCCACCGACCTGTGGGTCGCCCGGGGCGCCCCGGACTCGATCCAGGAGGCGCTCACCCAGCCCTCGCCCGGCGACATCCACGCCCTGACCGACCCGGTGCACGGCTATCTGGCGCCCGTGATCGCCTACATGACGGCCGTCGGCATGTCCCGCAGACCGAGATGGCGCGCGGTGCTGTGGATGGTGCTGCTGCTCGACGCGTTCTCCATGCTGGTCACCGGCTACACGACCCCCTTCTCGATCATCCTGACGGTGCTGATCGGCTGGACCATCGCCTACGGCACCCTGTACGCGGTCGGCTCCCCCAACGTCCGCCCGACCGGCCAGACCCTGATGGCGGGCCTGAGGCACGTCGGCTTCCACCCCGTCAGCGCGGCCCGTGAGGAAGCCGTGGAGTCGGAGAACGGCGACCGGGGCCGGCGCTACTTCGTCACCCTGGAGGACGGCCCGCCGCTGGACGTCACCGTCGTCGACCGGGAACAGCAGGCGCAGGGCTTCTTCTACCGCGCCTGGCGCAATCTGACCCTGCGCGGCTTCGCCACCCGCTCCAGCCTCCAGTCGCTGCGCCAGGCCCTGGAGCAGGAGGCCCTGCTGGCGTACGCGGCGATCGCGGCGGGCGCCAACGCGCCCAAGCTGATCGCCACCTCGGAACTCGGCCCGGACGCGGTCATGCTCGTCTACGAGCACACCGGCGGGCGCACCCTGGACTCGCTGGCCGACGAGGACATCACCGACGAGCTGCTGCGCAACACCTGGCACCAGGTGCGGGCGCTGCAGTCCCGGCGCATCGCGCACCGCAGGCTGGCCGGAGACGCGATTCTGGTGGATCGTTCCGGCAAGGTGATCCTCTCCGAACTGCGCGGCGGCGAGATCGCGGCCGGCGATCTGCTGCTGCGCATGGACATCGCCCAGCTGGTCACCACGCTCGGCCTGCGGGTCGGTGCCGAGCGGGCGGTGGCGTCGGCGGTCGGGGTGCTCGGCCCGGACGCGGTCGCCGACTGCCTGCCCATGCTCCAGCCGATCGCGCTGACGCGCTCCACGCGCGGGACGCTGCGCCGGCTGGCCCGGGAGCGGGCCCAGCGCGAACGGGAAGCGGTGCTAGAAGCCTCCCGGCAGGCCAAGCTGGCCCGTCTCGAGGAGGCGTCCGAGACGGCCCCGCCCGGGCTCGAGAAGCCCGACAAGAAGGCGGTCCGCGCCGAGCAGCGCGCCGAGAAGCGGGCCATCGACGAAGCCCTGGAAGAGGCCCGCGAGGAGGACCTGCTCACCCAGATCCGCCACCAGGTGCTGCTCATCAGGCCCCAGGCGCCCGTGGAACCGGCCCGTCTGGAGCGGGTCCGGCCACGCACGCTGATCAGCTTCATCGCCGGTGCGATCGGCGCGTACTACCTGCTGACGCAGCTCACCCACATCGAGTTCGGCACGCTGTTCGCGCAGGCCCAGTGGGGCTGGGTGGTCGCCGCGGTGCTGTTCTCCGCGCTCAGCTACGTCGCCGCCGCGATGGCCCTGCTGGGCTTCGTACCGGAACGGGTGCCGTTCCCGCGGACCGTCGCGGCCCAGGTCGCCGGGTCGTTCGTGAAGATCGTGGCGCCGGCCGCGGTCGGCGGTGTCGCCCTCAACACGCGCTTCCTTCAGCGCGCCGGCGTACGCCCGGGGCTCGCGGTGGCGAGCGTCGGCGCCTCACAGCTGTTCGGGCTCGGCTGCCACATCCTGATGCTGCTGTCCTTCGGCTATCTCACCGGTACGGAGAAGACACCGTCGCTGTCGCCGTCCCGCACGGTCATCGCGGGTCTGCTGACCGTGGCCGTCCTGCTCCTCGTGGTCACCTCGGTGCCGTTCCTGCGGAAATTCGTCGTCACGCGCGTGAGGTCGCTGTTCGCCGGTGTCGTGCCGCGCATGCTCGACGTGCTCCAGCGGCCCCAGAAGCTCATCACCGGCATCGGCGGCATGCTGCTGCTGACGGCCTGCTTCGTGATGTGCCTGGACGCCTCCATCCGGGCCTTCGGCGACGGATCGGTGTCGCTGAGCATCGCCAGCGTCGCGGTCGTCTTCCTCGCCGGCAACGCGCTCGGCTCCGCGGCGCCCACCCCGGGTGGCGTGGGCGCGGTCGAGGCGACCCTCACCGTCGGCCTGATCGCCGTGGGCCTGCCCAAGGAGGTCGCCGCGCCGGCCGTGCTGCTGTTCCGGCTGCTGACCCTCTGGCTGCCGGTGCTGCCGGGCTGGCTGGCCTTCAACCACCTCACCCGCAAGGGAGCCCTGTAGGCGGGCCTGCCCGGTGCGGTCGCGGGGCCCGCCGGTGAGGTACCTCGTACGGCCCGCGTCCCGCGCGCCCCGGCGGGCGCGCCCGCACGATGGGAGCATGGCGAACCCGTTCCGGCTGCGCGCCGCCGCGCTGACCACCACCGCTGTGCTGCTCTCCGCTGTGCTGGCCGGCTGCGGCGACAGCCCCAAGGACGGGGATCTCACGGCGCAGAAGCTGGACTGGAAGGACTGCCCGGCCCCCTCCGAGGCGGAGGGCGGCGGCAGCCCTCCCTCGCCGCTGCCGAACGGCGGGGAGTGGCAGTGCGCGACCATGAAGGCGCCGCTGGACTGGAGCAGGCCGAAGGGTGACACGATCGGCATCGCCCTGATCCGTGCGCGGGCCAGTGGGCCCGCGAGCAAGCGGATCGGCTCGCTCGTGTTCAACTTCGGCGGCCCGGGCGGCAGCGGCGTGACCACCCTGCCCGCGTTCGGCGCGGACTACACCGCCCTGCGCACCCGCTACGACCTGGTCAGCTTCGACCCGCGCGGGGTCGGCCGCAGCGCACCGGTGGAGTGTGAGAGCGACGCCCGGCTGGACGAGTACTTCCAGCAGGACGCCACCCCGGACGACCACGCCGAACAGGTCCAGCTGCTGCAGCGCACCAAGCAGTTCAACGCGGCCTGCGAGAAGAACTCCAAAAAGATCCTGCCGCATGTGCGCACCACGGACGCGGCCCGCGACATGGACCTGATGCGCCAGGTGCTCGGCGACGACAAACTGCACTACTTCGGCATCTCCTACGGCACCGAACTCGGCGGTGTCTACGCCCACCTGTTCCCGAAGCACGTCGGCCGGGCCGTCCTCGACGGGGTCGTGGACCCCACGCAGACCCCGGAGCAGAGCGCGCTCGGACAGGCCAGGGGATTCCAGCTGGCGCTCGACAACTTCGCCGAGGACTGCACCTCGAAGGCCGAGGAATGCCCGGTCGGCAGCACCGAGCAGGAGGTGAAGGACCGCATCGCGAAACTCCTCGCCGACCTGGAGAAGAAGCCGATCCCGGGCATCTTCCCGCGCCGGCTGACGCAGACCGCCGCCACCAACGGCATCGCGCAGTCCCTGTACTCGAAGGACTTCTGGGAGTACCTCATCGAGGGGCTGGAGCAGGCGTACGACGGCGACGGCAAGATCCTCATGCTGCTCTCCGACTCGATGAACGGCCGCAGTGAGAACGGCGAGTACAGCAATCTCACCGCCGCGAACACCGCGATCAACTGCTCCGACGAGAAACCGCGGTACACCGCTGACGACGTCCAGCGCAAGCTGCCCGAGTTCCGCGCGGCCTCCCCGCTGTTCGGGGACTACCTCGCCTGGGGCATGGTCAGCTGCACGGACTGGGCGGTGCCGGGCGCCGCCGACCATCCCGACGTCAGCGCCCCGGGGGCGGCCCCCATCCTCGTCGTCGGCAACACCGGCGACCCGGCCACCCCGTACGAGGGCGCGCGGAAGATGGTGGACGCGCTCGGCAAGGGCGTCGGCGTCGAGCTGACGTACAAGGGCCAGGGGCACGGCGCGTACGACAGCAAGAACAAGTGCGTGCAGAGCGCGGTGAACGGCTACCTGCTGGACGGCAGGACTCCGAAGGCCAACACCGTCTGTTCCTGACAGACCCCCGACAACGGCAGGCCCTCGCGGCTGGCGAATGGGCAGGTCAGGGCGTTATCCACAGGCTGTCACGGGCCGGGTCTCCGGCGCCTACGATGGCCTGAACGCCCGGCGCTGCACGATGCGGCGGGCCTGTCAGGGGGGTGCGCATGATGCGATTCCTGCGGTGGACGGCCGCGCTGGCGGCGGGGCTGCTGCTGGCCGGGTGCGGCGGTTCGCCGGACGGGGGCGGGAACGAGGACGAGGGCAAGGGCACCGGCTCGGCGCCGCCGGCCTCCGCGGCCGCGTCGACGCCGACCACCCTTCCGGCCTCCCTCACCTCCCAGCACCTCGACTGGCGCCGGTGCAAGGCCACCGCGACCTCGTCCGCGCCGAGCGACGCCTGGCGGTGCGCGACGCTCAAGGTGCCGCTGGACTGGTCCGATCCGGGCGGCAGGACGATCGGGCTCGCCCTGATCCGGGCGCGGGCGACCGGCGGCGACCGCATCGGCTCGCTGCTGTTCAACTTCGGCGGCCCGGGTGGCTCGGGGGTGTCGACGATGCCGTACTTCGAAGCCTCCGTCTCCGCCCTCCACGAGCGCTACGACCTGGTCAGCTGGGACCCGCGCGGGGTCGGCGCGAGCGGGGGCGTCCGCTGCCGCGGCGACCGGGAGATCCAGGCCGCCGAGTCCGTCGACGCCACACCGGACACCCCGGCCGAGGAGAAGGCGTACCTCCAGGACGCCACCGACTTCGGCAAGGGCTGCCAGGAGGCCGCCGGCCCGCTGCTGGCCCATGTGTCCACCACCGACACCGCCCGCGACATGGACCTGATGCGCCAGGTCCTCGGGGACGACAAGCTGCACTACTTCGGGATCTCCTACGGCACCGAACTCGGCGGTGTCTACGCCCACCTGTTCCCGAAGCACGTCGGCCGGGCCGTCCTCGACGCGGTGGTCGACCCGACCGCGGACACGGTGGGCCACGCCGAGAACCAGGCGCGCGGCTTCCAGCGGGCCCTCGACGACTACCTGAAGTCCACCGGCCAGAACCCCGAGCAGGGGTCCCGGAAGGTCGCCGGTCTGCTGGCACGCATCGACGACGAGCCGCTGCCGACGTCGTCCGGCCGGAAGCTCACCCAGACCCTCGCGGTCACCGGGATCATCCTGCCGCTGTACAGCGAGTCGATGTGGCCCAGGCTGACCGACGCCCTCAAGACGGCGGAGCGGGGCGACGGTTCGGGGCTGCTGGCGCTCGCCGACGAGTACAACGACCGGGACTCCTCGGGCCGCTACGGCACGACGACCCACTCCCAGCGGGTCATATCGTGCCTGGACGACAAGCAGCGGCCCACGCTCGCCGAGACCAAGCGGAGACTGGCGGAGTTCGAGCGGATATCGCCGGTGTTCGGGAACTTCCTCGGCTGGGACACCGCGGGCTGGTGCCACGACTGGCCGGTGCCGGGCCAGTACGACACCCCGCAGGTCAGCGCACCGGGCGCGGCACCGATCCTGCTGGTCGGCAACACCGGCGACCCGGCCACCCCGTACGAGGGCGCCCGCAGAATGGCCGACGAACTGGGCCGGGGCGTCGGCGTCGAACTGACCTGGAAGGGCGAGGGGCACGGGGCGTACGGCAGCGGCAGCGACTGCGTCGACTCGACGGTGGACGCCTACCTGCTGAACGGGACGGTGCCGAAGGACGGCAAGGTCTGTTCCTGACGCGGTACGGGGCCCGGGCGCGGTACGCAGCCGGGGCCCGCCGCATCGGCTGGACCCCGGACGACCTGCGATGGCCGGCCGGCCATCGGAGCGGACCGGGATGGCGCCGGTCGGAGTATCAGAAGGGGCGCCGACGCCCGCCGACAACGGCGGAAGCCCACGGCGTCCGACGAGGTCGGAGCCGTGGACTTCTGCAGTCAGTCTGGTGGGGCGGGCCCGTGATCAGTAGACCGGCTTCTCCGGTTCGATCTGGTTGACCCAGCCGATGACGCCGCCGCCGACGTGGACCGCGTCGGAGAAGCCCGCGGACTTCAGGACCGCGAGGACTTCCGCACTGCGGACACCCGTCTTGCAATGCAGGACGATCTTCTTGTCCTGCGGCAGGCCCTCCAGGGCGGTGCCCATGAGGAACTCGTTCTTCGGGATCAGCTTGGCGCCCGGGATGGAGACGATCTCGTACTCGTTCGGCTCGCGGACGTCGATGATCTCGATGTTCTCGCCGTCGTCGATCCACTCCTTGAGCTGCTTCGGAGTGATCGTGGAGTCGGCCGCCGCCGCCTGGGCCTCCTCGGAGACGACGCCGCAGAAGGCCTCGTAGTCGATGAGCTCGGTGACGGTCGGGTTCTCGCCGCAGACCGCGCAGTTGGGGTCCTTGCGCACCTTGACCTGGCGGTACTGCATCTCCAGGGCGTCGTAGATCATCAGCCGGCCGACCAGCGGCTCGCCGGTGCCGGTGAGGACCTTGATCGCCTCGGTGACCTGGATGGAGCCGATGGACGCGCACAGCACGCCCAGGACGCCGCCCTCGGCGCAGGAGGGGACCATGCCGGGGGGCGGGGGCTCCGGGTACAGGCAGCGGTAGCAGGGGCCGTGCTCGGACCAGAACACCGAGGCCTGGCCGTCGAAGCGGTAGATCGAACCCCACACGTACGGCTTGTTGAGCAGCACGCACGCGTCGTTGACCAGGTAGCGGGTCGCGAAGTTGTCGGTGCCGTCGACGATCAGGTCGTACTGGCTGAAGATGTCCATCACGTTGTCGGCTTCGAGCCGCTCCTCGTGAAGGATCACGTTCACGTACGGGTTGATGCCCTTGACGCTGTCGCGCGCGGACTCGGCCTTGGAGCGGCCGATGTCGGACTGGCTGTGGATGATCTGGCGCTGCAGGTTCGACTCGTCGACCTCGTCGAACTCCACGATGCCGAGGGTGCCCACGCCCGCGGCGGCCAGGTACATCAGCGCCGGCGAGCCCAGGCCGCCGGCGCCCACACAGAGCACCTTGGCGTTCTTCAGCCGCTTCTGCCCGTCCATGCCCACGTCGGGGATGATCAGGTGGCGGGAGTACCTGCGGACCTCGTCTACGGTGAGCTCAGGAGCTGGCTCGACCAGGGGTGGCAGCGACACGGGGACTCCGTTGGTCGGTCAATCACTACAGTTGTTCTCCACGTAACACTGCCACGGCCTTCTTCATTCCGAGACACCCGTTCCGAGGCGCGAGACGATGTCGTCCCAGTAGCCGGGCATGCTCTCCCAGGGGTCCACGCGGCCGTCCCTGTCCGTACGGTCCGTGAAGTAGATCGTGGCCGCTCCCTGCCAGCGGGCGATGCGCAGCGCCTCGTCCAGGTGACCGCGGGGCACGCCGTGCACGAAGTGGCAGAAGCGGTCGGGCGGGTAGTCGGCGGTCCACTCGGCCGCCTGGGACCAGCGGTAGTCGGACCAGGGGCCGGAGAAGGTCACCAGCTGGTCGGCGTTCTCGGCGTAGCCGGGGTGCGGGTGGCGGCCGTGGCCGAGGACGATGTGGGCGGTGTCACTGATCGCCCGGAGCGTGGTGATCGCGCGGCGGACCTCGGGGAGCGCGGTGCGCTCGGTGGGGCAGCGGTCCAGCAGGAACCCGT
The DNA here is from genome assembly GCF_040609555.1 of Streptomyces sp. NPDC004658. Taxonomy (NCBI): domain Bacteria; kingdom Bacillati; phylum Actinomycetota; class Actinomycetes; order Kitasatosporales; family Streptomycetaceae; genus Streptomyces; species Streptomyces sp. NPDC004658. Next base: position 1,650 of record NZ_JBEXKG010000099.1, on the reverse strand, counting down.
CGACGCCGTACCAGTCGAGGTGGCGGTGGGCGTCGGAGAGCAGGTCACCGAAGGTGCGGGCGCCGTGGGTGAGGTCGAGGTGGCCGAGGACCCGGACGCCCACGGCACGCAGCCGGGCCGCGGCTTCCAGACAGTGCGGGTCGGGCCGGGTGCCGGGACCGGCGGCGACGTCGAGGACCACCCAGTCCAGCGGGGTGCCGGGGCGGGCGAGTTCCGCCCACTGGGCCGGGGCGACGAGCGGGTGGGCGTAGCCGGGGATGCCGAGGGCGGTGCGGACGCCGGTGCCGGTGGCGCCCACGGTGGTGCTGGTCAGATGCGGCATGCCGCCTCCATCCAGATGTCGGCCAGGGATTCTTCGAGGTTGATCCGGGGCCGCCAGCCGAGCCGGTCGCGTGCGGTACGCACATCGGCCTGCTGCCAGCTGCCGCAGCCGTCCGGATACGGGTACGCCACCGGGGCCGCGTGCTCGGAGTCCGCGCGGGGGTGCCCGATGGCACTGCGCAGCGGCCCGGGCGGGGCGTCGAGTTCGTGGAGGGCGCCGCCGTATCCGGCCACACGCGCGAGGACGGCGGCGGCGTCCCGCAGCCGGACGGCGCGGCCGGAGCCGATGTTGATCACGCCCTGCGCCGCGGAGAGGGAGGCGGCGTGCACGGCACGGGCGACGTCCCGGACGTCGACGAAGTCGCGCTGGACGCCGAGGCCGCCGAGCTTGAGTTCGCCGTCGCCGGACTGCATGGCGCGGCGCATGGCCTCCGCGAGCCGGCCCAGCGGGGAGCCGGCCGGGGTGCCGGGGCCGGCCGGTGAGAAGACCCGCAGCACGACGGCGTCCAGGCCGGAGCCGAGGACCAGTTCGGTCGCGGCGAGCTTGCTGACGCCGTACGGCCCGCCGGGGCGCGGCACGGCGTCCTCGGCCGTGGAGGAACCGGGCTGGCTGGGGCCGTACTCGGAACCGCAGCCGATCTGCACCAGGCGGGCACCGCAGCCGCTGCGGCGCAGGGCCTCGCAGACGGTGGCCACGGCGACGGTGTTGTGCCGGGTGAGGTCGCGGGCGCCCCCGCGGGTGGCACCGGCGCAGTTGATGACGACTCCGGGGTGGACCGCGTCGAGGAAGCGGGTGAGCGCGCCCGGACTGCCGGTGGCGAGGTCGAAGCGGACGTCGGCGTCGTCGCCGCGGCCGAGCGCGGTGAGCTGGACGGCCGGGTCGGCGAGCAGGCGGTCGGCGACGAAGCGGCCGATGAACCCGTTGGCTCCGATCAGCAGGACCCTCATCGGGCGGCTCCCGGGGTGTGCGCGCCGGTGGTACCGGCCGTCTCGACGGCTCCTTCGGCTGCGCCGGGCGCTCCGGCGGTTCCGGGGTTTCCGGACGCTCCGGGTCGGGAGGTGGTCATCTGGTGTTCTCCTTCAGGGCGGTCGTGCGGTTGCCTCCGGCGGTGCGTGGGGCCGGCGGCGGAAGGTTCAGTCGGGTGCTCCCGTCGGCGCGTGGGCCGAGGCCTGCGTGAGGGTGCGGCCGGCGTGCCAGAGCAGGGCCAGGGCGGCGGTGCCGCAGGCGAGGGCCGGTACGGCGGCCTCGCCCCAGGCGCCGACGAGGCTCTGGACGCGCCGAGCTGCTGGAACGCCTGGTGCACACCGGCTTCGACGGGCATGTCGTGA
>NZ_JBEXKG010000098.1:13297-29910 GCF_040609555.1 Streptomyces sp. NPDC004658 | reverse complement strand
GCCGCCGTTGCCGGCGGTCTGCCGGCGGGCCGCGGCCGCACCGGCGGCGGCCTGCGCGGCGGCGGGGCCACCGGTCGAGACGGGGGCGCCGGGCTTGCCCGGAGTGGGCTTCTTGCCGCCCTGGGCGACGTCCACGGGCAGCATGACCAGCGCGGTCGTACCACCGGAGTCGGACGGGCGCAGCTGGATGCGGATGCCGTGCCGCTGGGACAGCCGGCCGACCACGAACAGACCCATGCGGCGGGAGACGGAGACGTCCACGGTGGGCGGCGAGGCCAGCCGCTCGTTGATGGCGGCCAGGTCCTCGGGGGAGAGGCCGATGCCGGTGTCGTGGATCTCGATCAGCACGCGGCCGTCGGGCAGCGCGTGACCGGTGACCTTGACCTTGGTCTGCGGCGAGGAGAACGAGGTCGCGTTCTCCAGCAGCTCGGCGAGCAGGTGCACGAGGTCGTTGACGACCCGGCCGGCGACCTCGGTGGTGGGTACGGCGGCCAGCTCGATGCGCTCGTACTGCTCCACCTCGGACGCGGCGGCGCGCAGCACGTCGACCAGCGGGACCGGGCGGGTCCAGCGACGGCCGGGCTCCTCACCCGCGAGGACGAGGAGGTTCTCACCGTTACGGCGCATACGCGTGGCGAGGTGGTCGAGCTTGAACAGCGAGGACAGCTGGTCCGGGTCGGCCTCGCGGGACTCCAGCTCGGAGATGAGGGACAGCTGGCGCTGGATCAGACCCTGGGAGCGGCGCGAGAGGTTGGTGAACATCGCGTTGACGTTGCCCCGCAGCAGGGCCTGCTCGGCGGCGAGGCGGACCGCCTCGCGGTGCACGTCGTCGAAGGCCGCGGCCACCTGGCCGATCTCGTCCCGGGAGTGCACACCGACCGACTCCACGGAGGTGTCGACGTCCTGCGGGTCCGACTCCGAGAGCTGCTTGACCAGCTCGGGCAGGCGGTCCTGGGCGACCTTGGTCGCGGTCTCCTGGAGCCGGCGCAGCGAGCGGATCATGGACCGGGCGACGACGAACGCGCCGACCAGCGAGACACCGAGCACGAGCAGGATCAGCGCACCGGAGATGATCGCGTCACGCTGGGTGGCGCTCTTCAGCTCGCGCGCCTTCTGCTCCATCTCCTCCAGGAGCGTGCGCTCGATCTTCTTCATCTGCTCGATCTTGGTCGAGCTGTCGTCCACCCAGTCCTTGTAGGACCGCGCCGGGAGCTGCTGGAGGCCGTCCGGGGACTCGAAGGAGCGCTTGGCGTAGGTGTCGGCGGACTCGATCGTCGGGTTGCCCTCGTCGATCGGCTTGAGCAGTACCTCGGCGTTCTGGCTGGAGTAGATCTTCCGGAAGATCGCCAGCTCGGAGCCCTCGCTCTCGTACGCCGACTGGCCGTAGAGGCGGTCGTTCTCCGTGAGGTCGCCCTTGGTGTTGGTGGTCGCGGGCAGCGCGGCGGCGATCATCGCGCGCTGCACGGAGGCGTACTCCTTGGCGGTGGAGAAGGCCGCCAGCGCGCGGGTGCGCGAGATCATCTCCGGGTTGCTGGACGCCTCGGCCATGTCCTGGGAGAGGCCGATCAGCTGCGTGATGAGCCGGTGGTAGGACTCGACGGTCTGGGTCGCGTTGTCCTTCGAGGCGTAGGCCGACTTGCGGATCTTGGCGAGGTCGTCCAGCTGGTTGGCGAGGCCGACCAGCGCGTCACGGACGCCCTGGAGGTTGCCGTCCTTGCTGGCCGCGTCGATCTGCTCGGAGGCGTCGAGGAAGTTCTCGCGGGCCCGGTCGGTCTTCTGCTGGTAGGCCTTGATCTGGTAGTCGTTCGCCTTCAGACCGCCGTGCGACAGGGGACCGGCGGACTGGTCGCGCTCCTCCTGGAGCGCGTGGGCCAGTTCGGTGGCCTGCTTGGTCATCTCCGTCAGCAGCTTCATGTTGTCGAGCTGCTGGATGTCCTCGACGGACTGGTCGATACGCAGCGCGCCCAGCGAGGTGGCCGCGACCACCGGCAGCGCGAGCAGCGACACCAGGCGGGTGGAGATGCGCCAGTTGCGCAGGGCGAGCCGCGACCCGGTGCCGGTCGGGCCCTGCGCGGGCTTCACCGCCGGCGCGGAGTCGCCCGAGGGCGCCGCGGTCGCGGAGGCCGACGCGCCCGACGAGGCGGGGCCGCCCGGACGCCCGCCGCGCTCACCGCCGTCCGTGGTCTGGCCCGGGCCCGGGTTCTGGGCGTGCTGGGGCGAGGAGCTGACGGCCTTGGGGCCAGTCCCGCCGTGCGGCTCCGGCTCCGCCGAAGCGCTGCCATCCCTCTTGAAACGTCCCTGCACTAGCGTCGCAACCTCTGGACCAGGCGCCCCTCCGCGCGAACGGAGGGACACGGTGTCGGCGTTGTGGAGAGCGCCCTGAATACGCCCCCCGGTGGTCTTGAGTGACCGGCGCTGGTTCCCCCCTGTCTCGCCGCCGCTCGGCGCTGTGCGCGCCCCCTGCGCCGGTTCGATCCCGCGGCGGTCCGTGGAATTCCAGCACAGTGCAGGATCTCCAACAAGGGCAGTGGGCCGAGCTGTGACCTCCGTGACGGCCAGTGAGTGCCGGGTTACCAGCCGTGGACACTGATCCTGGGCATAACGGACGTACCCCTGCGAGTCGCCGGACGGCGTTCTCTGTCCCAGTCGCCATGATCGGGAGCGGAATGGTGGCTTCAGTGGGTCAATGTCCGTTTCGCTGAGGCGGATCAGCGGCCGGAATTGACCGATTTGCCCGCGACTTCGTGAGCAAACTCACACGCGACGCGTGGGCAGTTGGCGCCTTCGTCGGGGAATCGGATGTTTAGCCTGACGCTTTACAAGACGGACGACTCTGCCAACCACTCGACCAGAGGGCACAGGACGACAACGGTGAAGACGACGATGATGTTCCGCAAGATAGCCAACCCGCGACGCACGACCCTGGCGCACCTGAAGGACGCCGGCGAACTGCAGACGCCGGAGCTGCCGGAGCACTCCGTCGACCTCCCCACCCAGACCGCCAACCCCCGGCGCACCGTCCTGGTGGAGGTCCCGGCCGGCGCGGGCGCCCCGGCCGGCGAGTAGCCGACGGCTCCACGCGGCGCGGCCGGAAGGACCACGGCGGTCCTTCCGGCCGCGCTCGCGTTCCCGGCCGGGCCCCGCCGGGGGGCCATGCCCGGACTTCCCTCATGACCCGCTTCTGACCTGCGGCGATGCCCCCGGAAGCGAACAACTTGGCAGGGCTCCGATAACCTGAGGCGTCAGTACGCCGGTTCTCAGTGAGGGGCGCAAGGATCCCGTGCGCATCGCCAGGTTCTCCATCGACGGGAACGTCGCCTTCGGCGCGGTCGAGGGTGACAAGCAGGACGAACTCGTCCTCGACATCATCAAGGGCATCCCGTTCGCGGACTTCGAGCTGTCCGGGACGAAGGTGCCGCTGAGCAAGGTCAGGCTGCTCCCGCCGGTGCTCCCCAACAAGGTCGTGGCGTTCGGCCGCAACTACGCCGAGCACGCGCGCGAACTGGGCAACGAGGTGCCCGAGGCGCCGTTCGCCTTCTTCAAGCCGTCCACCTCCGTGATCGGCCCCGGGGACGACATCCAGTACCCGCCGTTCTCCCGGGAACTGCACCACGAGGCCGAGCTGGCCGTCGTCATCGGCCGCCTGTGCCGCGAGGTCCCCCGCGACCGCGTCAAGGACGTGATCTTCGGCTACACCTGCGCCAACGACGTCACCGCCCGCGACGTGCAGAAGCGCGAGAAGCAGTGGGCCCGGGCCAAGGGCTTCGACACCTCCTGCCCGCTCGGCCCCTGGGTGGAGACCGACCTCTCGGTGGACGCCGCGAACGACCTCACCATCCAGCTCACGGTCAACGGCGAACAACGCCAGCTCGGCCGCACGAGCGAGATGATCCACCCCATCGAGGACCTGATCGTCAACATCTCCGAGGCCATGACGCTGCTCCCCGGCGACGTGATCCTCACCGGCACCCCCGCGGGGGTCGGCCCCCTCAGCGTCGGCGACGAGGTCGCCGTCACCATCGAAGGCATCGGCACTCTCACCAACAAGGTTGTCAAGCGTGGCTAGCGCACCCGGCTCCGTACGCGTCCGTTTCTGCCCCTCGCCCACCGGTAACCCCCACGTGGGCCTGGTCCGCACCGCCCTGTTCAACTGGGCGTTCGCCCGGCACCACCAGGGCACCCTGGTCTTCCGCATCGAGGACACCGACGCGGCCCGCGACTCGGAGGAGTCGTACAACCAGCTGCTCGACGCGATGCGCTGGCTCGGCTTCGACTGGGACGAGGGCCCCGAGGTCGGCGGCCCGCACGCGCCGTACCGCCAGTCGCAGCGCATGGACATCTACGCCGACGTCGCGCAGAAGCTCCTCGACGGCGGCCACGCCTACCACTGCTACTGCTCCCAGGAGGAGCTGGACAGCCGCCGCGAGGCCGCCCGCGCCGCCGGCCGGCCCTCCGGCTACGACGGCCACTGCCGCGACCTGACCGCCGAGCAGGTCGAGGAGTACCAGGCACAGGGCCGCACCCCGATCGTCCGCTTCCGCATGCCCGACGAGACGATCACCTTCACCGACCTGGTCCGCGGCGAGCTGACCTTCACGCCGGAGAACGTGCCCGACTACGGCATCGTCCGCGCGAACGGCGCCCCGCTGTACACGCTGGTGAACCCGGTCGACGACGCCCTCATGGAGATCACCCACGTCCTGCGCGGCGAGGACCTGCTCTCCTCCACCCCGCGCCAGATCGCCCTCTACAAGGCGCTGATCGAGCTGGGCATCGCGCGGCAGATCCCGCAGTTCGGCCACCTGCCGTACGTCATGGGCGAGGGCAACAAGAAGCTCTCCAAGCGCGACCCGCAGTCGTCCCTCAACCTCTACCGCGAGCGGGGATTCCTGCCCGAGGGCCTGCTCAACTACCTCTCCCTGCTGGGCTGGTCGCTCTCCGCGGACCAGGACATCTTCACGGTCGAGGAGATGGTCCGGGCCTTCGACGTCGCCGACGTGAACCCCAACCCGGCGCGCTTCGACCTGAAGAAGTGCGAGGCGATCAACGCCGACCACATCCGCATGCTGGACGTGAAGGAGTTCACCGAGCGCTGCCGCCCGTGGCTGAAGGCCCCGTTCGCGCCGTGGGCGCCGGAGGACTTCGACGAGGCCAAGTGGCAGGCGATCGCCCCGCACGCCCAGACCCGCCTGAAGGTCCTGTCCGAGATCACCGACAACGTCGACTTCCTGTTCCTGCCGGAGCCGGTCTCCGACGAGGCCTCGTGGACCAAGGCGATGAAGGAGGGCTCCGACGCCCTGCTGCGCACCGCCCGCGAGAAGCTGGAGGCGGCGGACTGGACCTCGGCCGAGTCGCTCAAGGAGGCCGTCCTGGCCGCCGGCGAGGCGCACGGCCTCAAGCTCGGCAAGGCCCAGGCCCCGGTCCGCGTGGCCGTCACCGGCCGCACCGTCGGGCTGCCGCTCTTCGAGTCCCTGGAGATCCTGGGCAAGGAGAAGACGCTGGCACGGATCGACGCGGCGCTGGCCAGGCTGACGGCCTAGGCGCCCGGGTCCCCGAGGGGCGGCGGCCGTCACGGCTGCCGCCCCTCGGGCATGCCTGTCAGTGGGTCGCACTAGTGTTTCGGCTCACACCGCTCACCCAGCGAGCGGGATCGAGAAGGGCGCCGCCATGCCGATGAGTCCGCGGGACTACACCTGGCTGTTCACCCCGGGCAGCACGTTCAGCTACGAGTCCGGGACCACGGGCGTGATCCATGTGGCCGACGGCGGCGAACTGGACCTCCCCACCGGCCGGGTCGTCGCGAGCGACCCGTTCGTCACCCTCGGCAGCGGCGACGTCGAGCCCTTCACGGCCACCGTGGAGCCCGGCCGCTACCGCGTCGAGGCGGCCGTCGCGACCCTCACCCGGCCCGGCGAGCCCCCGTCCGAGGTGCCCCACCTGCGCGTGGCCGCCGCCCGGCTCGTCATCCGCGACGAGCCGGCCGTCAGCTGGGAACTGGCCCTGCTCCCCGGCCAGGACCCCGCGACGCTCAAGGACGACGAGTTCTTCGGGTACGGCGTCGACGCCGGCACGGGCTGCTTCTACGACGCCTCGGCCGAGGAGGCCTTCCCGGAGACCCAGGAGGAGGAAGGGCCGCTGTGGGACGCGTTCGAGAGCAGCGACTGGTCGCCGGGGCCGTACCTGGTCAGGTCCACGGACGGCGGCCACACCCTGGCGGCGTTCACCTCCGGCTGGGGCGACGGCTGCTACCCCACCTGGACGGGCCGCTCGGCGTCGGGCCGGATCACCTGCTTCCTCACGGACTTCTTCGTGGCCCCGGACCCCGCCGAATCCGCCTCTGAGCAGGCCTGACGAGGGCCCGGCGAGCGCCTGGCGAGCACCGGCCCGATTCCCCGGCACCCCGGCCGGTGCGGCGGTACCGTCGGTCGTATGACGATCAGAGCCGTGGTCTGGGACGTGGACGACACCCTCTTCGACTACACGACCGCCGACCGGGAGGGCATGCGGGCCCATCTCGTGGCGGAGGGGCTGCTCGCCGGCCACGGCAGTGCCGAGGCCGCGCTGGTCCGCTGGCGGGAGATCACCGAGGAGCAGTGGGCGCGCTACGCGGCCGGCGAGACCACCTTCCAGGACCAGCGGCGCGACCGGGTCCGGGTCTTCCTGGACAAGGACCTCACCGACGCGGAGGCCGACGCCTGGTTCGGCCGGTACATCGGGCACTACGAGGCCGCCTGGAGCGTCTTCCCGGACGTCCTGCCCGCCCTGGAGGCCCTCGCGGCCAGCCACCGGCACGCGGTGCTGTCCAACTCCAGCATCACCGTCCAGGAGCACAAGCTGCGCACCCTCGGCCTGCTCCACCACTTCGAGTCCGTGCTGTGCGCCGCCGAGCTGGGCGTCTCCAAACCGGAGCCGGGCGCCTTCCTGGCGTCCTGCGAGGCGCTGGGGCTGCCTCCGCACGAGGTGGCGTACGTCGGCGACCACCCGGAGATCGACGGGCGGGGTGCCGCCGAGGCCGGGTTGCTGTCGGTGTGGATCGACCGCGGGACGGCCTGCGTGCGGGCCGCCGGGGAGGTCGTGGCGCACCGGATCTCGACCCTCGCCGAACTCCCGGCGCTCGTCCGCGCGGATACCCGTTTTGGAGCCCCGTCCACCTTCGGGTAATGTTCTTCCTGCGCCGAGGGGAGCGGGCCGGAAGGCCGGAGCCCCGAGGAGCAAGCTAGAACGAGAACCCCTGTAGGGGCTTGAGTTCCAGTGGCCTATGGTGTAATTGGCAGCACGACTGATTCTGGTTCAGTTAGTCTTGGTTCGAGTCCAGGTAGGCCAGCTCGCAGAGCTCATCTGCAAAGCCCCCGTTGTGTAGCGGCCTAGCACGCTGCCCTCTCAAGGCAGTAGCGCCGGTTCGAATCCGGTCGGGGGTACTGATCTCGATCACGTCGAGATCGCTAGGGCCCCCGTTGTGTAGCGGCCTAGCACGCCGCCCTCTCAAGGCGGTAGCGCCGGTTCGAATCCGGTCGGGGGTACTGACTGGTCTAAACCATCATTGGTCTATGGTGTAATTGGCAGCACGACTGATTCTGGTTCAGTTAGTCTTGGTTCGAGTCCAGGTAGACCAGCTCGGACCTGCGGAAACGCAGAGTCCACGCCCCCGTTGTGTAGCGGCCTAGCACGCCGCCCTCTCAAGGCGGTAGCGCCGGTTCGAATCCGGTCGGGGGTACGCACAGGGAAGGCCCTCCACTTCGGTGGGGGGCCTTCGTCGTACCGGGCGCTACTCGAAGCCGTACCGCCGGGCCGACTCCTCCTCCTGGGCCAGCCGGCGCAGGGCCTGAAGGATCGGCTCGGTCAGCACCGCGCCGAGCACCGCCGTCTCCACCTTCTCCGCCTCCGACGGACGGGTCTCCACGAAGTCCAGGTCGAGCCTCGCCGTCTCGTGCATCAACTCGGCATAGGAGACGAGCAGTTCGCTGTCCCAGTCGTAGCCGAGCCGGCGGAACGCGGCCACCGCCACCACCAGGGAGCGGTACGCGGGGGAGATCGTCGTCAGCAGCCTCGCGTTCGACCAGCCCAGCCGGTCCAGCAGGTCGTCCGCCTCGCGGCGCGCGGCCCGGACGTGACTGTCGTCCTCGTCCGGCTCCGGCACCTGCGGCAGCGCCCACAGGGCCGCGCCCAGCCGGATCGTGCGGCCCAGGGACTCGTCGTCGACGTTGCGCAGCACCTCCCGGACCGTGGCCACCGGCAGTCCGCCGACCTGGATCATCGCGCGGACCAGCCGCAGCCGGCGCAGATGCTCGTCGTCGTAGTCCGCCGTCGTCGCGTTGATCTGGCGGCCCGGCGGCAACAGGCCTTCGCGCAGGTAGTACTTGATCGTCGCGGTGGCCACACCGCTGCGTCTGCTCAGTTCGGCGAGCCGCATGCCTTGCGCTCCTCTTCGGATACCGCCACTATCCAAGCACCGGCCGTTGGATAGCGCCGCTCACCGACGAGGGGGAAGTCTGCTCGCCAAGGTGCTGCTGACGGCGTCACCGCGTACGTACTACGTCGTGCAGTACTGGGGCTCCAAGGACCAGCTGTACGCCTACGCGACCGCGCCCGACGCCTTCCACCACACGGTGTGGGCGCGGCTGAACCGCAAGGAGCGGGCCGGGAAGCTGCGCGGGCAGGTCGGGATATGGCACGAGTCGTACGTCGTGCCGGAGGGGTCGTACGAGGCGGTCTACGGCGACATGCCGGCCTTCGGGCTGGCCGCCGCGCACGGGCAGGTGCCGCTGGAGAGGCGGGGGCGGTACGCGAAGGACCGGTTCGCCTACCGGTCGGGCGGTGATGTGTCCGCCCAGGTGCCGTGGAGGGTGCCGCTCCGGTCGGGGAAGAAGCCGCCGCGGCGTTGAGGCGGCCGCTTCCCGTCCGGAGCCGTGCTCCCGCGCTCAGCCCGAGCGGCGCAGGGCCTCGGAGAGGCGGGCCGCCGCGTCGATGACCGCCTGGGCGTGCATGCGGCCCGGGTGGCGGGTCAGGCGCTCGATGGGGCCCGAGACGGAGACGGCGGCCACCACGCGGTTGGACGGGCCGCGCACGGGCGCGGAGACGGACGCGACGCCCGGCTCGCGCTCGCCGATGGACTGGGCCCAGCCGCGCCGCCGTACGCCCGACAGGGCCGTCGCCGTGAAGCGGGCCCCTTGCAGGCCCCGGTGCAGGCGCTCGGGCTCCTCCCAGGCGAGCAGGATCTGCGCCGAGGAGCCCGCCTTCATCGTGAGCGTGGAGCCGACCGGGACGGTGTCCCGCAGGCCGGACAGGCGTTCCGCCGCGGCCACACAGATCCGCATGTCACCCTGGCGGCGGTAGAGCTGCGCGCTCTCGCCGGTGACATCACGGAGGTGGGTGAGCACGGGGCCCGCCGTCGCGAGCAGGCGGTCCTCGCCCGCCGCTGCCGCGAGCTCCGCGAGACGCGGGCCGAGGATGAAACGGCCCTGCATGTCGCGTGCCACCATGCGGTGGTGTTCCAAGGCCACGGCCAGGCGGTGGGCCGTGGGTCGTGCCAGTCCGGTCGCGCCGACCAGACCCGCGAGGGTGGCCGGACCGGACTCCAGAGCGCTCAGGACGAGGGCCGCCTTGTCCAGAACGCCGACGCCGCTACTGTTGTCCATGCAACGATACTCACGTCTCACTCTGTGAAACGCAAGTTCAATTTTCCGTGGAACGCGCCACCCTGGAATCACACAGCGGCCCGCAGACCAACGGGCCTGGCGGTGGACGCCCGGAATCACGACGTTCAGGGGCCCGAGAAGGGCAGCCACCGCTCCTCAAGATCTCTAGTTGGGTCGGTGGACGCTTGCCGGCCGGAGGGAAAGCGATGGGTAGGACACTCGCGGAGAAGGTCTGGGACGACCACGTCGTCCGGCGCGCCGAGGGCGAGCCCGACCTCCTCTACATCGATCTGCACCTGCTGCACGAGGTGACCAGCCCGCAGGCCTTCGACGGGCTCCGCAAGAACGGCCGCCGGGTCCGCCGCCTCGACCTCACCATCGCGACCGAGGACCACAACACCCCGACCCTCGACATCGACAAGCCCATCGCCGACCCCGTCTCCCGCGCCCAGCTGGAGACCCTGCGCAAGAACTGCGCCGAGTTCGGGGTGCGGCTGCACCCCCTGGGCGACGTCGAGCAGGGCGTCGTCCACGTCGTCGGCCCCCAGCTGGGCCTGACCCAGCCGGGCACCACGGTCGTCTGCGGTGACTCGCACACCTCCACGCACGGCGCTTTCGGCGCGCTGGCGTTCGGTATCGGCACCTCGCAGGTCGAGCACGTGCTGGCCACCCAGACGCTGCCGATGGCCCGCCCGAAGACCATGGCGATCACGGTCGACGGCGAGCTGCCCGACGGGGTCACCGCCAAGGACCTGATCCTGGCGATCATCGCGAGGATCGGCACCGGCGGCGGCCAGGGCTACATCCTGGAGTACCGCGGCTCCGCCATCGAGAAGCTCTCGATGGAGGCCCGGATGACCATCTGCAACATGTCGATCGAGGCCGGCGCCCGCGCGGGCATGATCGCCCCCGACGAGACCACCTTCGAGTACCTCAAGGGCCGCCCGCACGCCCCCGAGGGCGCCGACTGGGACGCGGCCGTCGCGTACTGGAAGACGCTGAAGACCGACGAGGACGCCGTCTTCGACGCCGAGGTCGTCATCAACGCCGACGAGCTGTCGCCGTTCGTCACCTGGGGCACCAACCCCGGCCAGGGCGCGCCGCTTTCGGCGCACGTCCCCGACCCGGCATCGTACGAAGACGCTTCGGAGCGCCTCGCCGCCGAAAAGGCCCTGGAGTACATGGGGTTGGAGGCCGGACAGCCGCTGCGGTCCATCAACGTGGACACCGTCTTCGTAGGCTCCTGCACCAACGGCCGCATCGAGGACCTGCGCGCCGCCGCCGACATCCTGCGGGGCCGCAAAGTCGCCGACGGCGTACGGATGCTGGTCGTCCCGGGCTCCGCGCGCGTGGGTCTCCAGGCCGTCTCCGAGGGCCTGGACGTGGTCTTCAAGGAGGCCGGCGCCGAATGGCGGCACGCGGGCTGCTCGATGTGCCTCGGCATGAACCCCGACCAGCTGGCCCCCGGGGAGCGCTCCGCCTCCACCTCCAACCGCAACTTCGAGGGCCGGCAGGGCAAGGGCGGTCGTACCCACCTGGTGTCGCCGCAGGTCGCGGCGGCCACCGCCGTCCTGGGCCACCTGGCCTCCCCGGCCGATCTGACCGACGACCGCACGCCCGCTGGAGTCTGAGAATCATGGAAGCCTTCACCACCCACACCGGCCGGGCCGTCCCGCTGCGCCGCAGCAACGTCGACACCGACCAGATCATCCCTGCTCACTGGCTCAAGAAGGTCACCCGGGACGGCTTCGAGGACGGGCTGTTCGAGGCCTGGCGCAAGGACCCCGAGTTCATCCTCAACCGCCCCGAGCGGCAGGGCGCCACGGTCCTGGTCGCCGGCCCCGACTTCGGCACCGGCTCCTCCCGTGAGCACGCCGTCTGGGCGCTGCAGAACTACGGCTTCAAGGCCGTGATCTCCTCCCGCTTCGCCGACATCTTCCGGGGCAACTCGCTGAAGAACGGCCTGCTCACGGTCGTGCTGGACCAGAAGATCGTGGACGCGCTGTGGGAGCTCACGGAAGCGGACCCCACGCGTGAGGTCACTGTGGACCTTGAGGCGCGTGAGGTGCGCGCCGAGGGCATCACCGCCTCCTTCGAGCTGGACGAGAACTCCCGCTGGCGGCTGCTGAACGGCCTGGACGACATCTCCCTCACCCTCCGCAACGAGGACGAGATCGCCGCCTACGAGGCCGGGCGGCCCGCCTACAAGCCGCGGACGCTCCCGGTCTGATCCGGCGCCGACCGGGCCCCACGAAGGTCAGGTTTCGGCCACCTCAACACCCCGCCTGTACCCCCGATCGCCCCGATTGGGGGTACAGCCATGTCTGCACCCGAACGGCCCTGCGGTCCTGACCTGGCCCGCTCAACTTCCCGCGTTACGGCGGCTGTTGTCCGGGTAGGTGAGTGCTGTGTTCGCGTCTTCCGCAAGTGCCTGGAAGGCCATTTGAGGCGGTAGTTGCACCCTGCGCAGGCGACAACTCGCCCCAGATGGCACAATCTGTGCATGGAACACGACGGCCAACTCCAGCTCTACACGGCGGTCGCGAACCAGCTCAAGGAAGCGCACGCAAGGGTGCGCGCACTGCAAGTCCCGGAGGGCGTACGGATGGCGCTGACCCGGAAGCTGCTGGTCATTACGGCCGCGGCCAAGCACGATCTCGCCGACGCGGCAAGGCGGCTCGATCGGTTCACCGCGGATCTCGACGCGGGTCGGATCCCCGAAGAGGACCGCTGAACCGTCCGAGACAGCCGAGTCCGTTGCGGCACAAGGGTGATAAGCCCGTTTCGTGTTTGATTTGCGGTATATATCTGCCTAACGTGCGAAAAAGCTTGAACACTTTCGTTCTGGCGATGTCTCCGAAGGGGAAGACGTGAACAAGGCGCAGCTCGTAGAAGCGATTGCCGACAAGTTGGGTGGCCGCCAGCAGGCCGCCGACGCTGTCGATCATGTTCTGGACGCCATCGTCCGCGCGGTCGTCGCGGGCGAGCGGGTCTCGGTCACCGGCTTCGGGTCCTTCGAGAAGGTGGACCGCCCCGCCCGCTACGCGCGCAACCCCCAGACGGGCGAGCGGGTTCGGGTCAAGAAGACCTCCGTGCCGCGCTTCCGCGCCGGTCAGGGCTTCAAGGACCTGGTGAGCGGTTCCAAGAAGCTCCCCCGCGGGGGCGAGGTGGCGGTCAAGAAGGCGCCGAAGGGCAGCCTGTCCGGCCCGCCGCCCACCATCGCGAAGGCCGCCGGCAAGAAGGCCGCCGCCAAGAAGACGGCGGGTGCGGCGAAGAAGACCACGGGTGCCGCGGCGAAGAAGACGGCGGCGAAGAAGACCACGGCCACCGCGAAGAAGACCACGGCGAAGAAGGCTCCCGCCAAGAAGACCACGACGACCGCCAAGGCCACCGCGTCGAAGACCGCCGCCAAGAAGACGACGGCCAAGAAGGCTCCGGCCAAGAAGGTCACCGCCAAGAAGGCCCCGGCGAAGAAGTCGACGGCCCGCAAGACCACCGCCAAGAAGACCACCGCCCGCAAGGCGACGTCGTAAGGCCGCCAGGGCAGTCACGCGCCGGGCCGGACTCCCCAGGGGAGCCCGGCCCGCGGCGTGTGTAAGGGGGTCAGAGGGTTTGAAGGGTTACGAGGGTGATCCGGAGGGTGTCGCCCTCGGTCTCCGTCTCGATCCGCACCCGCTGTCCCGGGCGCAGCAGCCGCAGTCCGCCCCGGTCGAACGCCGCCGCGTCGAAGGGGACCGGGGTGCCGTCGTCGAGGAGCACCTGGCCGCTGCGGGTTTCGGGGTCGTAGGTGTACGCGGTCGCCTGCATGGCGGCCAGCGTAGTGCGTCCCGCGGTTCGCCGTTGGGGGGCGGGCCGTACCCCGGCTGCGGGGCCGTCGTGGTGCTCGCGCCCACGCGGCGGAGCCGCACATCGACACGCCCCGCGCCCCCTTCGGGGCGCTTCAGGGGCCCGGGATGAGGAGTCCCGCCGACGCCGCCGCCGTGTACCGGCCCACGCCCAGGGTCAGCGCCGCCCGCAGGTCCGCGGCCGTGTCGACGTCCTGGCGGACCGAATCCACCCCCGTGAGCGTGAGTTCCACCGCCCCGGAGGCCCGGTGACGCGAACGGGAATCGACGCCGAACGCCGGCCGCAATTCACGGTCACCGGCCGCCGCCAGCAAAGTCGTGCCCAGCGCCGCCGCGTCCGCGAGAAACGCGCGCGGGAATTGCGAAGCCGCCGACAGTACCCGGGACAGTTCCGCCGGACGCAGGGCCGGCAGATCCGCGTTCAGGGCCGCCACCGCGGCGCCGGGACGGATCGCGCGCACGACGGCCGCGCCGTGCGTCAGCGCGGCGTTCAGGCCGCTGCCGGGCGCGTCCGGCACGATCCGCGCGCCGAGCGCGGCCAGCTCCCGGCCGGCCAGCTCGTCGTCCGTGACGACCGCCACATCCGACACCGCCGGACACGCCACCGCCGCGGCCACCGTGTCCTGCGCGAACGCCAGTGCCAGGCCCGGGCGCACCCCGTCGTCGGCGGTGTCCGCCAGCCTGCTCTTGGCCCGCGTCAGGGGCTTCAGGGGGATGACCAAGGTCCACTGCACCGGCGTACCGTCCCTCTCTTGTCGCGCTCATTGTCCCCCGGGGCATCTGGCGCCGCGGAAGGCGGGGCGTACGGTGTTCTCGACAGACCGGCGGCCCGGGGCCACACTTGTGCGGCCCCCCGCCGGGGTGGCAGTCCTAGAGGAAGGTGTCCTTGTGTCCCGCCGCAGAATCGGCTTCTGGTACCGCTTCGCCGCGGTGATCTGCAAACCGCCGCTGGTGGTTCTGATCAAGCGGGACTGGCGTGGAATGGAGCACATTCCGGCCGACGGCGGATTTATCACCGCGGTGAACCACAATTCCCACCTGGACCCCTTCGCGTACGCGCACTATCAGTACAACACCGGACGGGTGCCGCGATTCCTCGCGAAGAGCGGGCTTTTCAAGAAAGGATTCGTCGGCGCCGCCATGCGCGGCACCGGGCAGATCCCCGTCTACCGCGAGTCCACCGACGCCCTCAGCGCCTTCCGGGCCGCGATCGACGCCGTGGAGCGCGGGGAGTGCGTGGCGTTCTACCCCGAGGGCACCCTCACCCGCGACCCGAACGGCTGGCCCATGACCGGCAAGACCGGCGCCGCCCGGGTCGCCCTGCAGACCAAGTGCCCGGTCATCCCGATCGCGCAGTGGGGTGCCAACGAACTGCTGCCGCCGTACGCCAAGAAGCCCAACCTCTTCCCGCGCAAGACGCACCACGTGCTCGCCGGACCCCCCGTGGACCTCTCCCGTTTCTACGACCAGGAGATGACCCCCGAGGTGCTGAAGGAGGCCACCGAGGTCATCATGGCGGCCATCACCCGCCAGCTGGAGGAGATCCGCGGCGAGAAGGCGCCCGAGACGCCCTACGACCCGCGCCGCGAGCGGATCGAGCAGCGCCGCCGCACCCGGGCGCAGACGGAGGGCCGGCAAGTGGAAGGGCAGAGCAAGTGAGCGCACCGGCAAGGGTGGCGGTCTTCAGCGCCGGTTCGTGGGGCACCGCCTTCGGCATGGTGCTCGCCGACGCCGGCTGCGAGGTCACCCTGTGGGCCCGCCGGCCCGAGGTCGCCGAAGCGATCAACACCACCCGGATCAACCCCGACTACCTGCCGGGCGTCGAACTGCCCGAGAACGTCCGGGCCACCACCGACCCCGCCGAGGCGGCGGCCGGCGCCGACTTCACGGTCCTGTCCATCCCGTCCCAGACCCTGCGCGCCAATCTCGCCGAGTGGGCCCCGCTGCTCGCCCCGGACACCGTCCTCGTCTCGCTGATGAAGGGCGTCGAACTCGGCTCCACCATGCGGATGAGCGAGGTCGTCCAGGACGTCGCCAAGGTCGGCGCCGACCGGATCGCGGTCGTCACCGGACCCAACCTGGCCCGCGAGATCGCCGCCCGCATGCCCGCCCTCGCCGTCGTGGCCTGCACCGACGAGCGGGTCGCCCAGCGGCTCCAGGCCGCCTGCCACACGCCGTACTTCCGGCCGTACACCAACACCGACGTGGTCGGCTGCGAACTCGCCGGCGCGGTCAAGAACGTCATCGGGCTCGCGGTGGGCATCGCCGACGGCATGGGGCTCGGCGACAACGCCAAGGGCTCGCTCATCACGCGCGGCCTCGCCGAGACCACCCGGCTCGGCCTCGCGATGGGCGCCGACCCGCTGACCTTCTCCGGACTGGCGGGCCTCGGCGACCTGGTGGCCACCTGCTCCTCGCCGCTGTCCCGCAACCACACCTTCGGCACCAACCTCGGCAAGGGCATGACCCTGGAGGAGACCATCGCGGTCACCAAGCAGACCGCGGAGGGCGTCAAGTCCTGCGAGTCCGTGCTGGATCTGGCCCGCCGGCACGGTGTCGACATGCCCATCACCGAGACGGTCGTCAGCATCGTGCACGAGGGCAAGTCGCCGGTCGTCGCACTCAAGGAACTGATGGCCCGCAGCGCCAAGCCGGAAAGACGCTGAGCGGGGAGACGGTGGGCCCGGGGGCTGAGCGCGGGGAGTGCTGAGCCCGGAGGTTCTGTGCCGGGAAGTGGTGAGCCGGGAAGTGGTGAGCCCGGGAGGCGCTGAGCCCGGGGACGCTGTGCCGGGAAGTGGTGAGCCCGGGAGGCGCTGAGCCCGTGAGGTGGTGAGCCCAGAGGCGCTGAGTCGTGAGGCCGTGAACCTGGAACGCGCTGAGCCTTGGAGGCGCCGGGGGCGGGAGGCGGCGAGCCCCAAGGCGCTGTGCCGGGAGGTGCTGACCCCGAAAGGCGGCGAGCCGGGAAGCGCTGTGCTGGGAGGCGGTGGGTCCGAAGAGCGTTGGGTCGTGAGGCCGTGAACCCGGGAGGCGCTGAGCCATGGAGGCGCCGGGGGCGGGAGGCGGCGAGCCCCAAGGCGCTGTGCCGGGAGGTGCTGACCCCGAAAGGCGGCGAGCCGGGAAGCGCTGTGCTGGG
>NZ_JBEXKG010000098.1:0-13198 GCF_040609555.1 Streptomyces sp. NPDC004658 | reverse complement strand
GAGGCGGTGGGCCCGAAGAGCGTTGAGTCGTGAGGCCGTGAACCCGGGAGACGCTGAGCTACGGAGACGCCGGGGCCGGGAGGCGTTGGGTCCGGGAGGCGCTGTGCCGGGTGGTGGTGGGCCCGGGAGGCGCTGACCCCGAAAGGCGGTGAGTCGGGAGGCGTTGTGCTGGGAGGCCGTGAACCCAGGAGGCGCTGAGCCATGGAGACGCCGGGGCCGGGAAGCGGCGAGCCCGAACGGCGCTGTGCCGGGACGCCGTGGACCCGAAAGGCGCTGAGCCGGGACGTCGTGGACCCGAAAGGCGCTGTGCCGGGACGCCGTGAAGCCGAAGCGCGCTGTGCCGGGGCGCCGTGGACCCGAAAGGCGCTGTGCCGGGACGTCGTGAACTCGAAAGGCGCTGTGCCGGGACGCCGTGAAGCCGAAGCGCGCTGTGCCGGGACGCTGTGAACCCGAAAGGCGCTGTGCCGGGACGCCGTGAACTCGAAAGGCGCTGTGCCGGGACGTCGTGAACTCGAAAGGCGCTGTGCCGGGACGCCGTGAAGCCGAAGCGCGCTGTGCCGGGGCGCCCTGAAGCCGAAACGTGCTGAGCCAGGCAGACGCCGGGGCCGGGAAGGTGCCCGGCCCGTCCCGCAGGCGCCGGGTACGACGCTCAGCGACCGTCCGTGCGACGCTGAGCGACGGCCCGGGAGCGCGCGCTGACTTGGGCGCTACCTCCGGGTACTCTCAACGCGATATGAGCACCGAGAACCTTCCCCAGAGCCCTGAGCAGCCGTCGCGCAAGCCGCGCGTGGCCGTCGTGTTCGGCGGGCGCAGCTCCGAACACGGGATCTCCGTGGTCACCGCCGGCGCCGTCCTCAAGGCCATCGACCGGACGAAGTACGACGTCCTGCCGATCGGCATCACCGTGGACGGCCGCTGGGCGCTGACGGCCGACGAGCCGGAGCGGATGGCCATCACCGACCGCCGTACCCCCAGCGTGGCGGAGCTGGCGGAGTCGCACGAGGGCGGCGTGGTGCTCCCCGTCGACCCGGCGAACCGCGAGGTCGTCTACAGCGAGCCCGGCTCCGTGCCCAAGGCGCTCGGCGAGGTCGACGTCGTCTTCCCGGTGCTCCACGGCCCCTACGGCGAGGACGGCACCCTGCAGGGCCTGCTGGAGCTGTCCGGCGTGCCGTACGTCGGCTCCGGCGTGCTCGCCTCGGCCGTCGGCCAGGACAAGGAGTACATGAAGCGGATCTTCACCTCCTACGGGCTCAAGGTCGGCCCGTACCTGGTGATCCGGCCCCGCGAGTGGGCCCGGGACGAGTCCGCCGCCCGCAAGCGGATCATCGACTTCGCCGGAGAGCACGGCTGGCCGCTGTTCGTGAAGCCCGCGCGCGCGGGCTCGTCCATCGGCATCACCAAGGTCGACGACCTGTCCGGCCTGGACGAGGCGATCGCCGAGGCGCAGGCCCACGACCCCAAGATCCTGGTCGAGGCGGCCGTACGCGGCCGTGAGATCGAGTGCGGCGTCCTGGAGTTCGAGGACGGCCCGCGCGCCTCCGTCCCGGCCGAGATCCCGCCGCCGGACGCGCACGCGTACTACGACTTCGAGGCCAAGTACATCGACTCCACGCCCGGCATCGTCCCGGCCCCGCTCACCGAGGAGCAGACCGCCGAGGTGCGCCGGCTCGCCGTCGAGGCGTTCGAAGCGACCTCCTGCGAGGGCCTGGTCCGCGCGGACTTCTTCCTCACCGAGGACGGCGAGTTCGTGATCAACGAGATCAACACCATGCCCGGCTTCACGCCGATCTCGATGTACCCGCAGATGTGGCAGGCGAGCGGGATCAGCTACCCAGAGCTGGTGGACCGCCTGGTGCAGGCGGCACTGCGCCGCTCGACGGGGCTGCGCTGACCCCGTCGGGTCTCATCCCCGCATGGAGGCGATCCCCTTCGGGATCGCCTTCTTCACGGCCGGCGCCAGGTCCATCAGCACCTGGGCGCTGTCGTCCGGCCCGGACAGCTTCTTCGGCAGGGTCACCTGCACGTACGCCCGGCGATTGGACGTGGTGAACCGCCAGGTGCCGTCGTCCCGCTTCTCCATCAGCCAGTCGACGCCGTTCACCCCGCCGCCGATCGCGTTCGGGTCGTCGCCCTGCGCCACCTTGGCATCGACCATCTTCGGCGGCCGGACGATGCCGCAGCGCAGTATGATCGCCGGGCTTCCCCAGGCCGCCGTGTAGGCGGACCGGGGCTCGGGGTCGGCGCGGGTCTGCCCGTCCACCTTCCGCGGCAGGGCCTTGTCCAGGTCCCGGCAGAGCGGGGCGGTCCGCGCGTCAGGGGTGGGAACCGCCACGGTGTCGCTGTCGTCTGCCGTGGAACAGCCCGCGACCGCGATGAGCAGGGCCGGCGCGAGCAGGGCGAGGGGCCGGTGACGGAAGATGTTCACCGGCCAAGCGTAGACGGGGGCTACAGATGCACCACCGGACAGGTCAGGGTGCGCGTGATGCCGTCCACCTGCTGGACCTTCGCGACCACCATGCGGCCGAGCTCGTCGACCGTCTCGGCCTGGGCCCGCACGATGACGTCGTACGGCCCCGTGACGTCCTCGGCCTGGAGCACTCCAGGGATCTTGCTGATCGTCTCGGCGACGGTCGACGCCTTGCCGACCTCCGTCTGGATCAGGATGTACGCCTGTACCACGGAACCTCCAGGGCGGCCACGAGGATCATGTGGGGAAAAGGAACGCCACGGTATCGCGTCGCCGCTCCCCGAGGGGAGACCTGCGGGAACCGGGCTTGCGCGCCAGGGTGCAGGCACGACGGAAGTTGACGGTCACCTCGACCGTATCGGGGACACTGGTGACGCGCGACCGGGCGTGGCAAGGCACAGAAGGGGCTTGAGGCAATGAAGGGCACAGTGGGTGAGCTAGGTGAGTTCGGGCTCATCCGGGAGCTGACCTCCCGTCTCACCACCACCCCGGCGGTCCGGGTCGGCCCCGGCGACGACGCCGCGGTGGTCGCCGCGCCCGACCGACGGGTGGTGGCGAGCACCGACATCCTGCTGGAGGGCCGGCACTTCCGCCGCGACTGGTCCACGGCCTACGACGTCGGCCGCAAGGCCGCCGCGCAGAACCTCGCGGACATCGCCGCCATGGGCGCCGTACCGACCGCGCTGCTGCTCGGCCTGGTCGTCCCGGCCGAGCTGCCGGTCACCTGGCCGACCGAGCTGATGGACGGCCTGCGCGACGAGTGCCAGGTCGCGGGCGCCTCCGTGGTCGGCGGGGACGTCGTACGCGGCGACACGATCATGGTGTCGATCACCGCGCTCGGCGATCTGCGCAACCAGGAGCCCGTCACGCGCGCGGGTGCCCAGCCCGGCGACCTCGTGGCCGTCACCGGCTGGCTGGGCTGGTCCGCGGCCGGGTACGCGGTCCTCGCCCGCGGTTTCCGCTCGCCCCGCGCGTTCGTGGAGGCCCACCGGCGCCCCGAGCCGCCGTACCACGCGGGCCCGGCCGCCGCCGCGCTCGGCGCCACCGCGATGTGCGACGTCAGCGACGGTCTGATCGCCGACCTCGGGCACATCGCCGAGGCCAGCAAGGTCCGCATCGACATCCGCTCCGGCGCGATCGACATCCCCACGCAGATGAACGACATCGGGCAGGCCGTCGGCGTCGACCCGCTCCAGTGGGTGCTGACCGGGGGGGAGGACCACGCGATCGTGGCCACCTTCCCGCCGGACGCCAAGCTCCCGGCCCGCTGGAAGGTCATCGGCGAGGTCCTCAACCCCTCCGCGCTGCCCCAGGTGACCGTCGACGGGGCGCCCTGGACCAGCAAGGGCGGCTGGGACCACTTCGGGGACATCGAGTCATGAGCGCCTCCGCGGCGCCGCCCAGGGTGCTCACGGTGGCCGGCTCGGACTCCGGCGGCGGCGCCGGCATCCAGGCCGACCTGAAGACGATGCTCGCGCTCGGCGTGCACGGCATGAGCGTGCTCACCGCGGTCACCGCGCAGAACTCCGTCGGGGTGCAGGGCGCCTGGGAGCTGCCCGTGGAGGCCGTCCGGGCCCAGTACCGCAGCGTCGTGGACGACATCGGCGTCCAGGCCGTGAAGACCGGCATGCTGGCCTCCGCCGAACTGGTCGAGGCGGTGGCCGAGTTGATCTCCGGCACGGACGCACCGGCCGTGGTGGACCCGGTCGGCGTCTCCAAGCACGGCGACCCGCTGCTGGCCGCCTCCGCCCTGGACTCCGTACGGACGAAGCTGCTGCCGGTGGCGACCGTGGCCACCCCGAACCTCGACGAGGTGGCCCAACTCACCGGCGTCCGCGTCCAGTCCGAGGACGATCTGCGACGGGCCGCCGCGGCCGTGCTGGAGTTCGGGCCGCGCTGGGTGCTGGTCAAGGGCGGACACCTGGCGGGCGACGCCGTGGACCTGCTCACCGACGGCTCCGAGGTCCACCTGCTGCGGGCGCCGCGCCACGACAACCGGCACACCCACGGCACCGGCTGCACCCTCGCCTCCGCCATCGCCTGCGGCCTGGCCAAGGGACAGCCCGTGCCGGAGGCGGTCGCGACGGCCAAGGAGTACGTCACCGGAGCCATCGCCGCCGGGTTCGCCCTCGGCGCGGGGATCGGACCCGTGGACCACGGGTGGGCGCTCGAGCGGGGCACCCCGGAGGGGCAGGCGGCGCACCCCTGACGGCCGGTCGGGGGGCGCTCCCGGGTTCAGGGGGCGGGGTACTCCCTGAGCTCGATCGCGGTCGCCGCCCGCTCCGTCAGCCGCTTGAAGAAGCCGGCCAGCAGCCGTGAGCCGAGCAGCCGGTACATCCGGTCCCGGCTGCGGATGCGCCGCTCGGTGGCCGGGGCGAAGAACGGCCCCGCGTTGCCGGAGATCTTCTGGCAGCCCTTGGCGAAGTCCCGGATCCGGCTCTCGTAGGCGGCCAGCGCGGCCCGGTGATCACCGCCCGCCACAGCCAGCTCACCGGCGAGGACATAGGCGCCGACGATCGCCACACCCGTGCCCATGCCGCCCATCGTCGCCCCGTACCCGGCGTCCCCGAGCAGCGCCACCCGGCCCCTGACGAGACGGTCGACGTGGATCTGCGCGATGGCGTCGAAGTACAGGTCGTCCGCCTCGGCGAGGCCCTTCAGCACGGCGGGTGTCTCCCAGCCCATCCCGGCGAACCGCTCGGCGAGGATCCGTTTCTGCGCCGCGACGTCCCGGCGGTCGTACCCCAGCCGCTCGGACCGGAAGACGAGCAGGGCGCCGGCGCGCTCCGGGTCGCCGTCGTAGTTGTTCAGGCCGACACAGCGGCCAGGTTCGCTGTAGAGGCGGCCGGTGCGGTTCAGGCCCAGGTGGTTGGGGAGGGTGAAGCCGGCCACGTAGTGGTCGAGGAAGCGCAGGTGGCGGGACTCGTCGCCGAAGACCAGACGGCGGGTGCGCGAGTGCAGGCCGTCGGCGCCCACGACGAGGTCGAAGCGGCGCGGCGCGCCCCGCTCGAAGGCGGCCTCGACGCCCCGCGGGGTGTCGGTCAGCGCCGTGACGGAGTCGCCGAAGACGTACTCCACCGAGTCCTTCGTCCGCTCGTACATGATCCGGGCCAGATCGCCGCGGAGGATCTCCACATCGCCGCTCATCATCTGCGCGGGCAGTTCCACGCGCGGGGTGCCGTCGGCGGCGACGACGCTCTGGCGGCCCATGCGCGTCTGGTGGGCGTGGACGTCGTCCCAGATGCCCATCGCGGTGAGCACCGTACGGTGCACGTGCCCCCGGAAGTCGACGGCGAAGCCGCCGGCGCGCAGGGCGGGCGCCTTCTCCACGACCGTGACACGGGCGCCGTAGCGGGCCAGGTTCAGGGCCAGGGCGGGGCCGGCGACGCCGGCGCCGGAGATCAGGACGGACAGGTGGCCGAGGTGGTGTGGCTGCGTCATGCCGGCCACTGTCTTGGGCCCCGCTCACCGTCCCCTCACCGTTCGCTGACCGCCGCTGACCGCAGCCGCCGGCCCCGCTCGTAGGCCTGGGTGTAGGCCTCGGGGGACAGGCACGCGCGTGTGCGTTCCGTTGTCCGCGCGACGTCCGGGTCCCCGGGCAGGGGCGCCCCGCGCAGGCCCGCGGCGGCGCCGAGGAGTTCGGCCGCCCGCTCCGGGCGCCCGGCCACGGCGGCGAGCGCGTCGGCGACATCGGCGAGCAGGAGCCCGTCGGACGACTCCAGGGCCTGTGCGCGGGCCTGGGCCAGCCAGTCCCGCGCGGAGTCCGGGTCGCCTTCGGCGGCGGTGGTGCGGCCCAGCCCGATGAGGATCCGCACCGTCTCGCCCACGCTGAACCACGTGGCCGCGCAGGCCTCCAGGGCGTTCTCGTAGTGCACGCGTGCGCGTGCCGTGTCGCCGCCCAGCCGGGCCACGTCCCCCAGCCCGCGCAGCGCACCGGCCACCTTGTCGGTCGCCCCTGCGGTACGGGCCAGAGCGGCGGAGCGCGTGAAGTGCGCGGCGGCCTCCTTCGAGGCGCCCTGGGCGAGCAGCACCACCGCGCGCGTGCGCAGCAGATCGGCGGTCTCCTCCGGCGCGTCCAGTTCCCGGACGTGCACCAGCCCCTCGTCGAGCAGGGCCAGCGCCCTCGCGTACGCGCCCCGGCCGTACGCGAACCCGGCCAGCGGGTCGAGGCAGTTGGCCATGCCCCAGCGGTCCCCCGTCCCCTGGAAACCCTTCCACGCGCGCGTGAAGCCCGCTTCGGCGGCGGCGGCCCGCCCCGCGAACAGCGCCTGGTAGGCGAGGCCGAGATCCAGCAGGGCCAGGCCCCACGGCTCCCGGTCGAGCTGCACGCGCACGCGGTCGTCCGCGCTCAGCCGGGGGCCGCCCGTGAGGGACCACAGGACCACCGTGAACGGCAGCCGCAGCGGACCGTCCAGCGAGGCCATGAGGGTGGCCGCGCGGGCGGTCAGGCCGGGGTCCTCCGGCTCGTCACCGCGCCCGGAGACCGCGTTCATCACGCACAGCGCGTACTCCTCGGCCAGGCCCGGCGGCGGCTCGTCGCCGACCGCCGCGAGCAGGGCCCGGGCGCCCGGCACGCGGTCGCCGTGCAGGCCGCGCAGCCGCCGGAACCAGGTCAGCGCGGCCGTCAGCCGCAGCGCGTCCTGGGGAGCCGTCCCGGTCAGATACCGCAGGGCCGCGTCGAGATTGCCCTGCTCGGCGGCCAGCCGCCGCAGCCAGGGCAGCTGCCCCCCCCCCCGCGCAGGAACGGCTCGGCGTGCTCGGCCAGCCGCAGGAAGTAGGCGGCGTGGGCGGCGCGCAGTCGGCGGAGATCGGTGGACGGCTCGGCGGGCGTGGAGCCGGGACCTCCGGGCGCCGTGGGCGCGGTGCCCGGCTGTCCGGGATTCGTGAGCGACCCGGCGGCGAAAACGCGGATCGTCTCCAGCATCCGGTAGCGCCCGTCGGACACCTCCAGGAACGACTTCTCGACCAGGGAGGCCAGCGGGTCCTCCGGGTACGGCACCCCGCAGACGGCCGCCACGGCGTCCAGCGTGGCCCCTCCCGCGAAGACGGTCAGCCTGCTCGCCAGGTCCCGTTCCTCCGGGTCCAGCAACTCCCAGCTCCACTCCACCACCGCGCGCAGCGTGCGGTGCCGGGGCGGCTTGGCCCGGTCCCCGCGCGTGAGCACCCGGAACCGGTCGTGCAGCCGGTCCGCCAGCTCGTCCACGGAGAGCGTGCGCAGCCGGGCCGCCGCCAGTTCGATCGCCAGCGGCAGCCCGTCCAGGGCCCGGCAGATCTCCGGCACGCGCGCGTGGCCGTCGAAATCGGGCCGCACCGCCCGCGCGCGGTCCAGCAGCAGCCGTACGGCCGGTTCCTCGGGCAGCGGCGGCACCGGCACCAGCACCTCGCCCGTGACGCCCAGCGACTCCCGGCTGGTCGCCAGGACGTGGACCCCGGGGCAGGCTCCGAGGAGCAGCGAGGCCGTGCGCGCGGCGGACTCGACCAGGTGCTCGCAGTTGTCGAGCACCAGCAGCACCTCGCGATCGGCCAGCGCGGCCAGCAGCCGGTCCAGGGCGTCCGTGGCCGGGCTGCGGAAACCGTCCCGCACCCCGAGCGCCGCCAGCACCGCGTACGGGATCCGGGCGCCGTCGGTCAGGGGCGCGAGTTCGACCAGACAGACGTCCGCGGCGCCGGCGGGGCGGGCCGACGGCGACGGTGTGCCGGGGTGCGCCGGGGACCTCGTGGCGTTCCCGCCCGTCCGGGCGCGGGCCGCCTCCAGGGCGAGCCTGGTCTTGCCGACGCCGCCGGGGCCCGTCAGCGTCACCAGGCGGGAGTCGGTGAGGGCGCGGTCGATCCGGGCCAGTTCCGGTTCGCGGCCCACGAAGCGGGTGAGCTGGGCCGGCAGACGGGGCCGGGGCGGGGTGTCCGTCCCGTCCCGGAGCAGCTGGAGGTGGAGCGCGGACAGGGCCGGTGACGGATCGGCGCCCAGCTCGTCGGCGAGGCGGCGCCGCGCCTCCTCGAACACCGCGAGCGCCTCGGCGGACCGCCCGGCGGCGTGCAGGGCCCGCATCAGCTGCCCGTACAGCCGTTCGTCCAGCGGACGTGCCTGGAGCAGGGCACGCAGCTCGGGCACCAGCTCCGGCCCGCCCCCGGTCCCCAGCTCGGCCTCGATCCGGTCTTGCAGGACGGCCAGCCGCAGCTCCTCCAGCCGGGCCCGGTCGGCGTGCGCGTCCGGCAGGTCGGGCAGCGCCGGTCCGCGCCACAGCGCGAGGGCGTCCCGCAGGAGGGCCGCCGCCCGCGGATGATCGCCGGCGGTGAGCGCCGTACGGCCCTGCGCGGCCAGGCCCGCGAAACGGTGGACGTCGACCGCGTCCGGGCCGACGGCGAGGGCGTAGCCGGCGGGGACGGCGTCGATGCCGGCGTGCGGCGCCAGCCGCCGGCGCAGCCGGGAGATCTGGGACTGGAGCGCGCTCATGGCCCCGGCGGGCGGCTCGGCACCGTACAGGCCGTCCAGCAGGCGCTCCACGGACACCGCGCGGTCGGCGTCGAGCAGCAGCAGGGTGAGCAGGGCACGGGGGCGGGGGCCGCCGGGGTCGAGGGAGGTGCCGTCGTCGGTGCGGATCTCGACCGGGCCCAGGATGCCGAAGCGCATTGTGTGGATTCTGGCAGGCCACGGCCGTTTTCGGGTACGGCAAAAAGCCGGCCCACCCGGAGGTGGACCGGCTCAGTGCAGCGAACCAGCAGGTAGTGGCCGCGCGCTCAGCTGAAGCGTCAGCGCGAGACCTTGCCGGCCTTGATGCACGAGGTGCAAGCGTTCACGCGCTTCGGCGTCCCGCCGACCACGGTACGCACACGCTGGATGTTCGGGTTCCAGCGGCGGGACGTACGGCGGTGCGAGTGCGAGATGTTGTTGCCGAAGCCCGGCCCCTTGCCGCAGACGTCGCAGTTGGCAGCCACGGGTCACTCCAAAGACTTCAGATGCACTTACGGTTAATCCCGGCATGCCGGGATCGAGATCCTAAGACCTGAATCTTGAGTGGCGCTGCCAGGGGAACGGCCCGATCGGATCGGGCAACCGGAGCAGCATACAACGGCTGCGTCCGTACAACGAAACTACCATGGCGACCCGGGTCCCCGCCCCGGCCCTCTTCCGGAGGGCACCGGTCCGGGGTCTACGCTGCGTCCCACGTCAAGCCAGCTCAGGGAGGCGCAGGTGACGCAGGTGCCGCAGACGTTCCTCGATGCTCTCGCGGTGCGCACCTGGTGCGGTCTGGCACTCCGGGCACTGGGGAGAGCCCGTGAGGAGATCGACGCCATCAACGTCTATCCGGTGGCGGACGGCGACACCGGGACCAACCTGTACCTGACCGTGGAGTCGGCGGCGACGGCCGTCGAGGCGGTGTTCGCCGGGTACGAGACCGGCTCCGGGGAACCCGCGCTCGCGGACGCCGTCCGGGCCATGGCCCACGGGGCGCTGATCGGGGCCCGGGGCAACTCGGGGACGATCCTGGCGCAGCTGCTGCGCGGGATGGCGCAGGCGCTCGCGGACGCCGGTGACACCTCTCACATCGACGGCCCGGGGCTGCGGCTGGCCCTGCGCCGGGCCGCCGACTCCGCCCGGCAGGCCGTCGCCCACCCCGTCGAGGGCACCGTGCTCACGGTCGCCTCGGCCGCCGCCGACGCCGCCGAGGGAGCCGAGGGCGACTGCCGGACGGTCGCGCGGGCCGCCTACGAGGGAGCGCGGGCGGCCCTCGCGGCGACCCCGGGCCAGCTGGCCGTGCTGGAGCGGGCCGGCGTGGTCGACGCGGGCGGCCGGGGGCTGGTGGCGGTGCTCGGGGCGCTGGTGGAGGCGTTCACGGGGGAGGCGGTACGGGAGCCCGCGCCGCGCGAGCTTTCGGTGCGCGAGTCCCCGCCGCGGGAGATCCCGCCGCAGCAAGCCGTGTCCGCACCCGCGCCCCGTTCCGACGGCGCGTGCGGGGCGGCCCCCGAGCGGTGCGCCGACGCGGCCGGAACCGGCGGACCCGCGTTCGAGGTGACCTACCTCCTGGAGGCCGACGACGCGGCCGTGGCCCGGCTGCGCACGCGGCTCGACGCCCTCGGTGACTCCCTGGTCGTGGTCGGCGGCGACGGGCTGTGGAACGTCCATGTGCACGTCGACGACGCCGGCGCCGCCGTGGAGGCCGGCGTGGAGGCGGGGCGGCCGTACCGGATCCGGATCACCCACTTCGGGCTCGGCGATGTGCACACCGGCCGGGAGCGCCCGCCGCGCGAGCGCGCCCAGCGGGCGGTCGTCGCCGTCGTACCGGGCGAGGGGCTGGCCGCGCTGTACGCCGAGGCGGGCGCCACCACCGTCCTCGCGCGCCCCGGTGAGCCACCCGCCAGCGGAGAGCTGGTGCAGGCGGTACGTCGAGCCCACGCGCGGGAGGTCGTGCTGCTGCCCAACGACGCCGACCTGCGCCACACGACCGCCGCCGCGGCCGAACAGGCCCGCACCGAAGGCATCCGCGTGGCCCTCATCCCGACCCGCTCGGCGGTCCAGGGCATCGCCGCGCTCGCGGTGCAC
Source organism: Streptomyces sp. NPDC004658 (assembly GCF_040609555.1). NCBI lineage: Bacteria > Bacillati > Actinomycetota > Actinomycetes > Kitasatosporales > Streptomycetaceae > Streptomyces > Streptomyces sp. NPDC004658. The sequence goes on along the minus strand of NZ_JBEXKG010000098.1, from coordinate 2,192 downwards.
GAGCCGGGGCGCCGGTTCGACGAGGACGTCGTCCAGATGACCTCGGCGGCGGGCGCCACCCGGTACGCCGAGGTCGTCGTCGCCGAGCGCCAGTCCTGGACGACGGCCGGCATCTGCCAGGCCGGGGACGTGCTGGGCCTGATCGACGGCGATGTCGCGGTGATCGGCGCGGACGTCACCGCCACCGCCCGCACCGTCCTGGACCGCATGCTCCAGGCCGGCGGTGAACTGGTCACGCTCGTCGTCGGCGACGAGGCGCCCGAGACCGCCGCCGCGCAGCTGGAGGCACGCGTACGGGAGTCCTACCTGGCCGTGGACACGGTGGTGTACCGGGGCGGCCGGCAGGGCGCGCTGCTGCTCATCGGCGTGGAGTGACGGCGGCGGTGCCGTGGGGGAGTGACGGTGCGCAGTGCCGGCCGGACGCGGCGGTGACTCAGTCCCGTTCGGCGTCCTCCCCCTCCTGTTCCCGCGCCGCCTCCAGCTGTTCCCGTGCCGCCTCCAGCAACTGGGCCGCCTCCGCCCGCAGGACCCTGGCCGTCTCGTCCCGCTCGTCCACGCCCGCGTAGGCCGCGAGCACCCCGCGCGCGCGTGCCGCCGCCCGCGCCGGACGGCCGAGATCCGCCTCCAGCCGGCCCGCGGCCAGTTCGGCGCCGGTACGGCTGTGCAGCCCGGCCGCGCCGAGGGTCGCGAACACCGCCACGGCCCGGGTCATCCGCTCCAGCGCCGCCTCGGACGCGGCCCGGACCGCCGCGTCCTCGGTCTCCTCGGAGGCCGAGCGGGCCAGCAGCTCCGCGAACTGCCGGTAGGTGCCGCCCAGTTCGGCGACCAGCTCCTCCCGGTCCGCCTCCGCCTCCGCTGCCGCGAGCGCCGTCTCGCACTCCCGTACCGCCTGTGCCATCAGCGCACGGGCGCCCGCCGTCCCCGGCTCACCGTCGAGGGCGAGCCAGGCGCGGGCACGCAGCGAACGGACCAGGAACGGGGTGTTGCCGAGCGCGCGCCACAGTTCGCCCGCGCGCGCGTACGCGCGCTCCGCCTCCGCGTGCAGCCCGGCGTTGCCCAGTGACTCGGCGGCGAGGTGGGCGAGCGTGGCGTGGTCCTGCTGCTCGGGCCAGTGCCGGGCGAGGTCGGCGGCCTTCAGCCGCTGTTCGGCGGCGGCCCGGTGCTCGCCCAGCTCGCCCAGGCAGTCCCCGAGCCACCAGCGCGCCTGGACGACCGTCCCGTCGCCGTGCGTGTCGGCGCCGAGGTCGGCCAGCGCGGACTCCAGCACCTCGGCGGCCTCCGCGTACCGGCCCTGGCGCAGCAGGAACCCGCCGAGCTGCTGCCGCGCCCAGGCGCCCAGGGTGCCGCTCTCACCGGCCTCGTCGGCCCAGTGCGCGGCCTCCAGCGCGTGCTCGGCCGCCTCACCGGGCGCGTCCCGGCCACCGAGCACCTCGGCGAGCTGAAGGTGCAGCTGGGCCCGCCCGACCGGCTCCACGTACGGCGCGCCGTGCTCCAGGGCCGCCCGCAGCGCCCGCTCGGCCCCGGTGAGGTCACCGGCCTGGTGGGCCAGGGCGGCGACCTGCACGTCGTACTCGACCGCGAACCAGGGCAGCCCGGCGGCCACATAGGCGCCGGCGGCCCGCCGGAACGACTCCGCCGCCCGTCCGGCGTCCCCGGTCACCCCGGCCAGCTCGCCGAGCATGGCCCACGCCTCGGCCCCGCGCGCCGCCAACCGCACGTCGCCGTCGCCGCGCCCGTCGACGAGCGCCAGGACCTCCCGCGCGGCAGCCTCGGCCGCTGCGACGACCCGCCCGGCATCCGCTCCGGCCTCCACGCCCGCCGCCTCGTGCACCCGGCGCATCAGTACGCGTGCCCGGCTCATCGCGACCGACGCCGTCTGGCGTACTCCGGTGCCCTCGTCGGCGTACAGGGCGAGTACCGCGTCGTACAGGGACGTGACCGTGGCGAGGGCCGCGTCCAGCTCACCCGCCAGGGCCCGGATGTACGCCCCACGCGCGCGTGCCGCCAGGGCCTCGCCGGGGTCGCCCGCCTCCGCGTACAGGGCCGCCGCTCGTTCGAACAGCCCGAGCCCCTCCGGCCCCCGGGCCATCGCCTCGTGGTCGGCGATCTCCGCGCGGTCGCGTGGCGTCAGGCCGGTGCCGTCCCCCGCGGCCCGTGCGACCGCCGCCCAGGCCTCCAGCGCCCGCGGCCGC
>NZ_JBEXKG010000097.1:0-30077 GCF_040609555.1 Streptomyces sp. NPDC004658 | reverse complement strand
GTGATGTCGTAGATCTGCTTGGGGACGGCGACGGCGGTGAGCTGGCTGCCGACGGCGGTCGGCCGCGGCGCTGCTGCTGCACGGGAGCGGGGACGGGGGCGGCGGCACCCCGGGCGGTACCGCGACGAGCCCGGCGACCCGGACCGGCACGGGAGGCACGGCGGTCTCCCCGTCGCCGACCGGCACCGGTCCGGGAGGCACGGCCGTCTCCCCGTCACCGACCGGGACGGCACCGCCCCCGACCCCGTCGCCCGGCCGCAGCGCCGGCTCGCGCACCGCGCCCTCCGGTTACCGCACGGCCCGGGACCCGGCCGGCTTCTCCCTCGCCGTACCGGAGGACTTCACCCGCAGCCCGCAGGGCCCACGGGTCTTCTACCTCTCGCCGGGCGAGACCTTCCGCCTGGGCGTCCGGGTCGGCGGCTCCCAGCCGGGCGGTCCCGAGGCGGCGATGAACCGCTCCGCCGCCGACGGCCCGTCCACCAACCCCGGTTACCACGACGGCCGGGTCGTCCGGACCACGCACCACGGCCACCCGGCCGCGCTCTGGGAGTTCACCTGGGACGGCTTCAGCGCGGCGGAGGGCCCGCGCCACACCTACGACCTGTGCTGGGAGGAGAACGGCCGGCTGTACGACGTGTGGGTGTCGGCGCCGGTCGGGAAGGTGCGGGAGGCGCGGGAGTACTTCGACGTGGCCGTCGACACGTTCTCGGCCACGGGTGCGTGACCGGTTCGCCCTCCCGGCGGATGCGGGCGGCGGGGACACGGACGCACCGGCCTCGGCTACCCGGGCGCCCTGAGCCCCCGGTACGCGCTCGGTGTGATCCCGAACTCCCGGCTGAAGGCGTGCGAGAGGGCGTACGGGCTGCCGTACCCCGTCTCCCGCGCCACCGTCGCGAGCGGCGCGTCGGTCTCGCGCAGCCGGGTCGCCGCCAGGGTCAGCCGCCACCAGGTGAGGTACGCCATCGGGGGCCGGCCGACCAGCGCGGTGAAGCGGCGCGCGAGCGTGGCCCGGGACACGCCGGCCTCGGCGGCCAGCCGGGCGGCGGTCCAGGGGGCGGCCGGATCGGAGTGCACGGCGCGCAGCGCGGCCGTCGTCACCGGGTCGTTCAGCACCGCCGGCCACGCGCCCGTCTGCGCCTCGGCCATCCACGCCCGGACCAGGTAGACCAGCAGCAGGTCCAGCAGGCTGGGCAGGGCGAGGCAGCCGCCGGGCCGACGTTCCGCCAGCTCGCCCGCCAACAGGCCGACGGCCGCTCGCAGTTCGGGGTGGCCGCCCGTCCGGTGGGGCAGGTGCACCACCTGCGGCAGCTCGGCCATCAGCGGATGGGTGCGGCTGCGGTCGAGACGGTACTTGCCGCACAGCAGCTCCACCTCGGGCCCGGGCCCGCGAGGCCGTACGTCCGTGTCCCGCAGCTCCTCGAAGGGCACCGGCCGCCGCACCTCCGCCGGCTCCGCCGCCGCGTGCGCCAGCACGTGCCCGGCGCCGTGCGGCAGCAGCACCACGTCCCCCGGTCCCAGGGCGACCGGCGCGCCGCCCCCGTCCGGCAGGAGCAGGCAGGAGCCGTCCAGGACGACGTGGAAACCCGCGCCGTCGTACGGCGCCAGCCGGACGCACCAGGCCCCGGCCACCCGCAGCCGGTGGGAGGAGGGGCTGCCGACCCGGACCGCCGCGATCGCGTCGCTGACCACATCCATGAGACGACAGCGTATGCGCATGAGCCAAGCACGCATTGGAACGCTCATCGTGGGTCCCTAAGGTCCTCGGTATGACCGAAGACCGCGTACCACGTCTGCTGATCGGTGACGTCGAGGTGCTCCGCATCGTCGAGTGGCAGGGGCCGTACGTGCCCGCCGCCGACCTGGTGCCGGGGTGCGGGCCGAAGGTGTGGGAGGAGCATGCGGCGCAGCTCGTCCCCGACCACCGGGAGGCCGCCGGCGGCCGGGCGGTGGTGGCCCTCCAGACCTGGGTGCTGCGCAGCGGGGGACGCACCGTGCTGGTCGACACCGGGGTCGGCAACGGCCGGGAACGGCCCGGCAATCCGCTCTTCCACCGGCGGCAGGGCGACTTCCTGGGCCGGCTGGAGCGGGCGGGCGTCCGGCCGGGGGACGTCGACGTCGTGATCAACACGCACCTGCACGCGGACCACGTCGGCTGGAACACCCTGGACGCCGGCGGTGAGTGGGTGCCGGCCTTTCCCGGCGCGCGCTATCTCCTCCCGGCCGCCGACGACCACCACTTCGGCCCGGCGGGCGGCTACGCGGGCGGCGCGCGCCCCGTGGACCGGCTGGTCTACGAGGACAGCGTCGCGCCCGTGCACCGGGCCGGGCAGGCGGTGGTGTGGGAGGACACCTACCGCGTCGACGAGCACCTCGTGCTGGAGGCCGCGCCCGGCCACACACCGGGCTCCGCCGTCCTGCGGGTCGAGTCGCGCGGCGAACGGGCGGTGTTCGTCGGCGACCTGCTGCACAGTCCGGTGCAGATCCTGCGGCCCGAGTGCAGCAGCTGCTTCTGCCTCGACCCGGGGCAGGCGGCGCGGACCCGGCAGCGGGTACTGCAACGGGCGGCGGACGAGCGGGCGTTGGTGGTGCCGGCGCACTTCGGCGGGGCCGGGGCGGTTCAGGTGCGCGAGGCCGCGCACGGCTTCGCCCTGCACCGGTGGGCCGCGTGACCGCCCGTCCCCGTCCCCCGGCCGGGTTTCCGACCTCCCGCTTCGACAACGGCGTGGTGCGCACGGTACTCATGTGACATGACTGAAGACGGCGAACACCCGCCCGACGCACGTCTGATCGGCGGTCGTTACCGGCTGGCCGGGCGCCTCGGATCGGGGCCGTCCGGGACCGTGTGGCGCGCCCGGGACGAACAGGGGGAGGCGCTGGTCGCCGTCAAGGAGCCCCTCGTGCCCGGCGACCCGGCCGCCGACGAGGACAGCCGGCGCGTCGCGCACCGGCTCCACCACGAGGCCCGGGCCGCCACCCGGGTGCGGCACCCGTCGGCCGTGACGGTGTACGACGTCGTCACCGAGGGCGGCATCCCCTGGATCGTCATGGAGCTGGTGGCCGGCGAGTCCCTGCGCGAGGTGCTGCGCCGCGGGCCGCTCCCCGCCGACGAGGCCGCGCGCATCGCGCTCGCCGTGCTCGGTGCCCTGCGCGCCGCCCACGCCGTCGGCATCGTGCACCGGGACGTCAAACCGGCCAACGTGCTGCTGGAGGCCGGTACCGGGCGGGTCGTCCTCACCGACTTCGGCATCGGCGACTCGCACGCGGAGGACGCGCCCGCCGGCTTCGTCGCCCCCGAGCGGGCGGCGGGGCCCGGCGCCGGCCCGGCCTCCGACCTGTGGTCCCTGGGCGCCCTGCTCCGCGCCACCCTGGGCGACACGGACCCCGGCCCGCTGGGCCCGCTGCTGGACCGGCTGCACGCCGACGAGCCGGCGGCCCGGCCGGACGCGGCGGAGGTCGAGGCGGCTCTGCGCGACTACCTGGGGCTCACCGCCGTACCGGAACAGGCCCGGGAACCCCACCCGCCGGCCCCCGACCCGGACCCGGGCCCGGCGTCCGGCCCCGACCCGGCGTCCGGCCCCGACCCGGCCCCCGGCCCCGCACCGGCCACCGACCCGGAACCCGACACCGCACCCTCCCGCGGGCCCGGCCCCGCGCCGGCGCCCCGCCGCACCCCTCTCACCGCCCTCGGCCTGCTCCTCACCAGAAAGACCGAGGTCGACTGAGCGCGCTCTGCTCCCGGCCCAACGCCCTGATCAGCGCATTCGCTGCCAGTGATCACTGGCAGCGAGTGAGCAGACGGTGAATCCGCGTTACCGACGGGTACACAAAGCCTCCGCCGCGGCATACCCTGCGCGTCATGACGGACACGCAGGCCCCGGACATCGCCGGTACCAACCCGCTCGCGCCCGCGCCCGAGGGCGCCCGCACCGCCGCCGACGTGGTCACCCCGGAGTTGGTGGCCCAGCTCACCAAGGGCGTCGTCGGCTCCGGCCGCACCGCCAACCACACCCCGTTCACCGGCGAGAAACTGGCCGACCTGCCCGAGTCCACCCCGCAGGACGTCGCCGAGGCCTTCGACGCGGCCCGCGCCGCCCAGGCCGTATGGGCGAAGGTGCCGGTCCGGCAGCGGGCCGCCGTCCTGCTCCGCTTCCACGACCTGGTGCTGCAGCGGCAGGCCGAGGTCCTCGACCTGATCCAGCTGGAGACCGGCAAGGCCCGTCTGCACGCGCACGAGGAGGTGCAGGCCGTCGCCGTCGCGGCCCGCCACTACGGCCGCCGGGCCGCCGCGTACCTGAAGCCCAAGCGGCACGCGGGCGCCATGCCGACGCTGACGAAGGTCACCGAACTGCGCCACCCGCGCGGGGTGGTGGGCCAGATCGCCCCCTGGAACTACCCGCTGGAGCTGTCCGTCGGCGACGCGCTGCCCGCCTTCGCCGCCGGCAACGCCGTCGTGATGAAGCCGGACACGGAGACCTGCCTCACCGGGCTGTGGGCCCGTGACCTGCTCATCGAGGCCGGCCTGCCCGAGGGCGTCTTCCAGGTCGTCCTCGGCGAGGGGCCCGTCGTCGGCCCGGAGCTGGTCAAGCACGCCGACTACGTCTCGTTCACCGGCTCCACCCGCACCGGCCGCGAGGTCGCCGTCGGCGCCGCCTCCCGCCTGGTCGGCGTCTCCCTCGAACTCGGCGGCAAGAACGCCATGCTGGTGCTGGAGGACGCCGACATCGAGAAGGCCGCCGCCGGAGCCGTCCGCGCCTGCTTCTCCTCCGCCGGACAGCTGTGCATCTCCATCGAGCGGCTGTACGTCCACGAGTCGGTCGCCGACGCCTTCCTGGAGCGGTTCGCCGCCCGCACCAGGGCCATGCGGCTCGGCAACTCCCTCGCCTACGGCGCCGACATGGGCTCGCTGGTCGGCGAACGCCAGCTGAAGACCGTGCGGAGGCACGTGGAGGAGGCCGTCGCCAAGGGCGCGAAGGTGATCGCCGGCGGGGCGGCCCGCCCCGACGTCGGCCCCTACTTCTTCGAGCCCACCATCCTCGACGGCGTCGAGGCCTCCATGGCCGTCTGCGAGGAGGAGACCTTCGGCCCGGTCGTGTCGGTCTACCGCTTCAAGAGCGACGACGAGGCCGTCGAACGCGCCAACGCCACGCCGTACGGCCTGAACGCCTCCGTGTGGACGACGAACGCCCGCCGAGGCCGGGACGTCGCCGCCCGCCTGCGCACCGGCACGGTCAACGTCAACGAGGGCTACGCCCCGGCCTACGGCAGCGTCCAGTCCCCGATGGGCGGCATGAAGGACTCCGGCCTGGGCCGCCGCCACGGCTCCGAGGGCATCCTCAAGTACACCGAGGCGCAGACGGTGGCGCAGCAGCGGCTGCTGCCGATGGCGCCCTCGCTGGGGATGGACGACGAGTCCTACGCCCGCTTCATGAGCACGAGCCTGAAGCTGATGAAGGCATTCCGGTTCCGCTGACCCACCCGGGGGCGCGGGGAGCCGCGCGACCGCCACGGACGACCCGCAGCCGCAACTCGACGAGGAGTACACGTGCCGCAAGACGCCTACGACTACGACGTCCTGATCGTCGGCTCCGGCTTCGGCGGCTCGGTGTCCGCCCTCCGGCTCACCGAGAAGGGGTACAGGGTCGGTGTCCTGGAGGCCGGACGCCGCTTCACCCGCGCCACCCTGCCGAAGAACTCCTGGGACCTGAAGAACTACCTCTGGGCCCCCAGACTCGGCATGTTCGGCATCCAGCGCATCCACCTGCTGGGCAATGTCATGGTGCTGGCCGGCGCGGGCGTCGGCGGCGGCTCCCTCAACTACGCCAACACCCTCTACGTGCCGCCGAAGCCCTTCTTCGAGGATCCCCAGTGGCGGCACATCACCGACTGGCAGGAGGAGCTGAAGCCGTACTACGACCAGGCCCGGCGCATGCTGGGCGTGCGGCTCAACCCCACCATGACCCCCTCCGACGTCCACCTGAAGGCGGCGGCCGAGCGGATGGGCGTCGGCGACACCTTCCATCTCGCCCCGGTGGGCGTCTTCTTCGGCGACGGCAAGGACGCCGACGGCAAGGCGAAGGCCCGGCCCGGCGAGCAGGTGAGCGACCCGTACTTCGGCGGGGCCGGTCCCGACCGGAGGGCCTGCACGGAGTGCGGCGAGTGCATGACCGGCTGCCGGCACGGCGCGAAGAACACCCTCAACGAGAACTACCTCCACCTCGCCGAGAAGGCCGGCGCGGTCGTGCACCCCATGACCACGGTCGTGTCCGTCACGGACGACTCCCGCGGCGGCTACGCGGTGGCGACCCTGCCGACGGACCGGAAGAAGAAGGGCGAGGGCCGGCTCTTCACCGCCCGCAGGGTGATCCTCGCGGCCGGCACCTACGGCACCCAGACCCTCCTGCACCGCATGAAGGCCGGTGGTCAGCTGCCGTACCTGTCCGCCCGGCTCGGCGACCTGACCCGGACCAACTCCGAGGCCCTGGTCGGCGCGCAGACCGACAACCGCCGCTACCGCAAGGCGACCGGCGCGCCGCGGGCCGACTTCACGCGCGGCGTCGCCATCACCTCCTCGATCCACCCCGACGAGAACACCCACATCGAGCCGGTCCGGTACGGCAAGGGCTCCAACTCGATGGGCGGCCTGTCCATCCTCCAGGTGCCCTACGCCGAGGGTTCCTCGCGCGTCCTGGCCTGGCTGGCGAACGCGGCCCGGCACCCGCTGCTGGTCGCCCGCTCCCTGTCCAACCGGCGCTGGTCGGAGCGGACCATCATCGGCCTGGTCATGCAGTCCCTGGACAACTCGCTGACCACGTACCTGAAGCCGGACGGGGTCGGCAAGGGCCTGCTCACCGCCCGGCAGGGGCACGGCGCGCCGAACCCCAAGCAGATCAGGGCCGCGACCGAGGCCGCCTCCGCGCTCGCCGCCGAGATCAACGGCTTCGCCGGCAGCAACGTCGGCGAACTGATGGGCACCCCGCTCACCGCCCACTTCCTGGGCGGCTGCCCCATCGGCGACTCCCCGGAGACGGGGGTGATCGACCCGTACCACCGGCTCTACGGCCACCCCGGCATCTCGGTCGTGGACGGCGCCGCGGTCTCGGCGAACCTGGGCGTGAACCCGTCGCTGACGATCACCGCGCAGGCCGAGCGGGCGATGTCGTTCTGGCCGAACAAGGGCGAGGAGGACCCGCGGCCGGCGCCCGGTGCGGCGTACGAGCGGCTGAAGCCGGTGGAGCCGCAGGCCCCGGTGGTCCCGGCGGACGCGTTCGGCGCGCTGCGGCTGCCGTTCCTGGGGATGCCGGCGGTACCGCCGAAGAAGTGACCGGGACGGCGGGGGCGCCCGGTACGGATGGACCGGAAGGGCACAGAGGGACCTGCATCCCCCTCCGAAGGCAGGTCCCTCTCACCGTTTTCTTGATCCGGCAGGTTTGATCAGCGAAAACCGTGAAGGGTTGCTCTGGAGACCGGGGATTTGCATGTGAGCTGAGTCACATAGCGGTGCGGACGTGACGAAGGGCCCCGCGGGACGGAGAGGCCGCGGGGCCCTTCTTCCAGTCAGCACCGGCGTCAGGGCAGCGCCGGTGCCGGGGAGCGGCGCCGGGGGGTTGCGCCGCTTGTTCCTGTGCCCTGTCTGTAGTTGTCGGTGTTCCGCCGGCCGGCCCCGGGCGTCCCCGGAGCCGGCCGTTCTCTTGGGTGACCGGGCTGCTGTCCCCTGCCGTCCGGTCACTTCCTGGAGCGAGGTCCCACGGCGTACGGCACGACCCGTACGCCTCATCGCTCCAGCGAGCCACGCGTGGTTCTTTCGGGCCCGCCCCTGGCTGGCACGGACACCCCCCTCAACGAAGCGGTGCGCGGCCCGGTCACGCGCCGTACGGGTGAGAGCGGGGCCGAACTCAGATACGACCCCGGCTCAGCTCCAGCAGGGTCATGGCGAGGGCGGTGCCGGGCTTGCCGAGCGCGTCCCGGTAGCGGCCGAGGATCTCCATCTCCCGGGACAGGTGCACCCGCCGCCCGCCCGAGGCGATACGGGTCTGCTGGACGACGGCGGAGACGGCCATCCGCTCCTGCACGAGCCCGATGATCCGGTCGTCGAGCGCGTCGATGCGCTCACGGGCGTCGGCGATGATCGCCTCCGGTGCGGTGTCCGGTGTGGTGGTGGTCATGTCGGGCTCCTCGCTGGGATGAGTGCCCCGGAACGACACGGCCCGGAGAAACGGCAGACGCCCCGGGCCTTGTCGGCCCGGGGCGCCTGGGAAGTCGCTTGGCGTCAGCTCAAGCAGCACGACCATGGCAGCCGGCGGGCCGGATGCCATAGGTAAAGACGAAGGTCGAGTGCTTGCGCATGCCGTCAGTATGCCACGGCGGCTTCTCTCGAAAGGTCCCCCGGCCGCCCCGTTAGAATCGGAAGCACAGACCCCCGCCCGACCACCAGAAGGCACCCCGTGTCATCAGCGACCCAGTCTGCCGCCACCCCCGACACCGTCCTGGTCGTCGACTTCGGCGCGCAGTACGCCCAGCTCATCGCCCGACGCGTCCGCGAGGCGCGGGTCTACAGCGAGATCGTGCCCAGCACCATGCCGGTCGCCGAGATGCTCGCCAAGAACCCCGCGGCGATCATCCTCTCCGGCGGCCCCTCGTCCGTGTACGAGGAGGGCGCCCCCACCCTCGACCGCGAGATCTTCGAGGCCGGCGTCCCCGTCTTCGGCATGTGCTACGGCTTCCAGCTCATGGCGCAGGCCCTCGGCGGCACGGTCGACAACACCGGCGCCCGCGAGTACGGCCGGACCGACCTGCACGTCGCCAGGAGCTCCTCCACCCTCTTCGAGGGCACGCCGGCCGAGCAGCACGTGTGGATGTCCCACGGCGACGCCTGCTCCGCCGCCCCCGAGGGCTTCGCGGTCACCGCCTCCACGGACGTCGTCCCGGTCGCCGCGTTCGAGAACGACGAGAAGAAGCTCTACGGCGTCCAGTACCACCCCGAGGTCATGCACTCCACGCACGGCCAGCAGGTGCTGGAGCACTTCCTGTACCGCGGTGCCGGCCTGGAGCCGAACTGGACCACCGGCAACGTGATCGAGGAGCAGGTCGAGGCCATCCGCGAGCTGGTCGGCGACAAGCGCGCGATCTGCGGCCTGTCCGGCGGCGTGGACTCCGCCGTCGCCGCCGCCCTCGTCCAGAAGGCCATCGGCTCCCAGCTGACCTGCGTGTACGTCGACCACGGCCTGATGCGCAAGGGCGAGACCGAGCAGGTCGAGAAGGACTTCGTCGCGGCCACCGGCGTGCAGCTGAAGGTGGTCGACGCCGAGGAGCGCTTCCTCAAGGCGCTCGCCGGGGTCAGCGACCCCGAGGAGAAGCGGAAGATCATCGGCCGGGAGTTCATCCGCGTCTTCGAGCAGGCGCAGGCCGAGATCATCGCCGACGAGGGTCCCGCCGTGGAGTTCCTGGTCCAGGGCACCCTCTACCCGGACGTGGTCGAGTCCGGCGGCGGCACCGGCACCGCGAACATCAAGTCGCACCACAACGTCGGCGGCCTGCCCGAGGACCTCGAGTTCAAGCTCATCGAGCCGCTGCGCAAGCTGTTCAAGGACGAGGTCCGCATGGTCGGCCAGGAGCTGGGCCTGCCGGAAGAGATCGTCCAGCGCCAGCCCTTCCCCGGCCCCGGCCTCGGCATCCGCATCGTCGGCGAGGTCACCAAGGAGCGCCTCGACCTGCTGCGCGAGGCCGACGCCATCGCCCGCGAGGAGCTGACCGCGGCCGGCCTGGACCGCGACATCTGGCAGTGCCCGGTCGTCCTGCTCGCCGACGTGCGCAGCGTGGGCGTCCAGGGCGACGGCCGCACCTACGGCCACCCGATCGTCCTGCGCCCCGTCTCCTCCGAGGACGCGATGACGGCCGACTGGTCGCGACTGCCCTACGACGTGCTGGCGAAGATCTCCACCCGCATCACCAACGAGGTCCGTGACGTCAACCGGGTCGTCCTCGACGTGACGAGCAAGCCGCCGGGCACGATCGAGTGGGAGTAGTCCTCCCGGGGGTCCGGGAGTGGCCTTCCTGAGTCCCGGAGTGGTCCTCCCTAGGTCCGCTTGAGAGTGCGCACCGGCTCTCCGGGCCGCCAGACCTGGGTGACCAGATACGTGTCGTCCTCGACGTAGGTCCGTACGACCTCCGTCAGCTCGGTGCGGAAGAGGTGGAACGGCTGCGGCGGTTCCACCTCTTTCACGTACGCGGCCCTGGTCTCGCCGTCCTCCACCTCGTACGCCCGTCCGCCGATCCGGACGTCGCCGCCGCCCATGTCCGTGCCCGCGCCCGGGTTGGCCTGGAGGCAGAACCGGGGGTCGCGGCGCAGGTCGAGGGCCTTCACCGAGCCCGGCATCATGCCGAGCCACAGCTCCCCGCCGAGGAAACGGACCTCGATCCCGCAGGTGCGGGGGGAGCCGTCCTTGCGCAGGGTCGCGAGGACATGGTGCCGGTGGGCGCCGAAACGCGCCTGCGCGGTCGTCGCCAGTACGGGCGCGGCGGTCCCGAAGGCCGCCCAGTTCACAGGGGTCATGACGGTCATGGGGAGCAGCCTCCCCGGGAATCCGGACATCTTCTGTCGGATATGCGCAGCGCACGGCATCTTCACGGCACGGCTCTGCCCTTTTGCGCTGCCCGACGGTACCTTCCGGCCGTACCGCAGTCCCCGTACGGGAGGATCCATGCACGGGCCCACGCCGCCCCTGCCGCTGCCCACCGACCAGCTGCAGTTCGCCATGCCGCCGATGCACGACTCGGCCGAGGACGAGCGCCGGCACCGCAAGGAGCGGCTCGCGGGCGCCCTGCGCATCTTCGGGCGGGCGGGGTTCGAGGACGGGGTGTCCGGACACATCACCGCCCGGGACCCGGAGTTCACCGACTGCTTCTGGGTCAACCCCTTCGGGATGCCGTTCCGGCACGTCACCGTCGGCGATCTGGTCCTCGTCAACCAGGACGGACAGGTCGTCGAGGGCCGCTACCACGTCAACCAGGCCGCGTTCACCGTGCACGCCCAGGTGCACGCCGCCCGCCCCGACGTCGTCGCCGTCGCCCACTGCCACTCCGTGCACGGCCGCGCCCTCGCCGCCCTGGGTGACCTCATCGACCCCATCACCCAGGAGAGCTGCGCCTTCTACGAGGACCTCGCCCTGTACGACGCCTACACCGGCGTCACCGTGGACGCCGAGGAGGGCCGCCGGATCGCCGGCGCGCTGGGCTCTCGCAAGGCCCTCGTGCTGCGCAACCACGGGCTGCTCACCGTCGGGGACTCGGTGGACGCGGCCGCCTGGTGGTTCCTGTCCCTGGACCGGTCCTGCCAGGTGCAGCTGCTGGCCAGGGCGGCGGGCCGGCCGGTCCTCATCGACCACAAGCTCGCCGTCGCCACCCGCGAGCAGCTCGGCGGCGACCTCGTGGCCTGGATCAACTACCAGCCCCTGTGGCAGGACATCAGCCGCAGCGAACCGGACCTGCTCAGCTGACCCCCGCGGCGGTGCGGTCCGGGCCGGTCCGGCGCCGGGTCAACACCGTGGTCCCGGCTTCACCCCCGATGACCCGGCCCCTGCGTCCTCCAGGGCCCGGAGTAGGGCACAATTCGCTGTCGGCACAGGGGAGTTGCCGGCCGTCATGCGCACCGCGGGTGCCGGGGGCCGGATCGGCAGGTCGCGGGGAAGGCGGGCGTCGGGCGTGGCGGTGCAGGAGGCGAGAGGGCACACGGATGCCGACGGCGTCCACGAGGGCGGCTGCACCTGCGGGGACTGTCCGCACGGCGCCCGTGAGGGACACCGGCGGGCCGTCGCCGCGTTCCTGCGCCGGCGCGACGAGTTCGCCGCCGGCCGGGGACTGCCGGCGGCCGTCGCCCACTCGGCCTCCGCGTCCCGCCAGTGGGTCTCCGAGGAACTGACCCAGCGTGCCGAGGCCGTCGCCGAACAGAGCCGGGCCGAGGGCGCGGTCCGGCTCGCCCGGCTGTGGCTGCGGACGGTGTACGCGGTGTGGGGCGCGGTCACCGCGCTGCTGCTCGCCGAGGCGCTCACCGCGATCGGCGCGGGCTGGACCGGCGCCCGCACCGCGGCCCTGCTCGCCGCGCTCGTCGTCGCCGCCGCGCTCACCACCGCTTGCTTCTTCCACCGGGCGCGCGGCGGGGCGCTCGCGCCGGTGATCGGCGATGACAACCGCGTCTCCACCTCCCGTACCGTCGCCGCCTGCTGGGTCCTGTTCGTCGCCTACGCCGTCCTGTTGCTGGCCGCCCGCCTGGCCGCCGCCTCCGACCACGCCGAACGCGACGCGTTGCTCTCCGGCCTCGACCTGGCACGCGGCGCGGGCGTGGTGACCGTCCTCGCAGTGGTGTGCGGCGTCGCCGTCCTGGTCCGCCGGGTGGTGGGGCTGCGTATCCTCGCCCAGCGGCTGCAGAAGGTCCCCGCCCACCGGCCGCGCGCCGCCGACCTGCTCACCGACGACTCCGGCCGGGGCGCCTTCACCGACATCCAGTACGTCGCCATCAGCGCCGTCGCCCTGCTGTTCGCCGCCGTACGCCTGGCCCGCCGCCCCGACCAGCTGCCCGACCTGCCCTGGGGCCTGGGCGTGATCGTGCTGATCTCGGCCGCGACCTACCTCGCCGGCAAGTACGCCGAGGGCGGCCGGCCGGTGATCCTCTCGGTGGTCCGGGCCCGCGAACCCGGCGACCTCGACGGCCCGATCCGCACCGGCGACGACATCGAGATCCGCGGCAGCGGCTTCGTACCGCCCGGCGCCCAGAGCGCTGACCGGCTCTCCCGCATGGTGGTCCGCATCGGCGCGGTCGACGTGCACGTCCCCCTGGTCCCGGTCATGGGCGGTTTCCGCAACCCCACGGACAACGCCCTGACCGTGCCCGTACCGGCCGAGGTGGAGCCCGGCGCGGTGGAAGTGCAGGTGGTGACCGCGGCCGGGGTGGCGACCAACCGGTGCGTCGTCCAGGTGACGGAGTGAACGACCGTCCCGAGACGGGTTTTCAGCGCTGCCAGAACATCGAGGCGTTGTCCGTCCGCCGAGACCGCATCGCCCTCGCACGGCCGGTGCGGCCCACGTACACCGGTGACCGGCTCGCGGCCTCCGTCGTCCGCGTGGGCACCCGGTACGGCATCGACCTCGCCGCCTGCCGGCCCCGGCTGTGGACGGTGCTGCCGGAGGACGTACGGACCGACCTGCGCACCGTCCGCACCCGCTTCGACACCGCCGTGACGGGCTCCGTCTGGGCCGCCGGCTACGCCGTCCTCGGGTGCTTCTGGTGGCCGGCCGCCGTGGCCGCCGTCGTGACAGGACTCCTCGCGCGGCAGCGGGTGCCGCGGGCCGCGGCGGCACTCGCCGAGCACGTGGAGGCCGCGGTCGACGTCCACGTGCGACGACTGGCGGAGGAGATCGGACTCGCCGGACTGACCGACGGACCTGCCGACCGCTGTCTGGGGCGGGCCCTGAACCGCATCGCCCGCAAGGCGATGTGAGGCACGGGCAAGCCCCCTGTGCGGACCACGGGAGACGCGCCTCCGCCGTTCATGGCGACGCCCGAAACGCGGTCGACGTTCATCTGGGATGACTGGCGGAGGGATCGGGCTCGCCGGACTGGCCGACGGACCGGCGACCGCTGTCTGGGGCGGCCCCTGAACGGCATCGCCCGCGAGGCGATGTGAGGCACGGGCAAGCCCCCTGTGCGGACCACGGGAGACGCGCCGCCGCCGTTCATGGCGACGCCCGAAACGCGGTCGACGTCCGCCTGCGACGACTGGCGGAGGAGATCGGACTCGCCGGACTGACCGACGGACCTGCCGACCGCTGTCTGGGGCGGGCCCTGAACCGCATCGCCCGCTAGGCGATGTGAGGCACGGGCAAGCCCCCTGTGCGGCTCGCGGGAGACGCGCCGCCGCCGTTCATGGCGACGCCCGAAATCCGGAAAATCGTTCAGGACAGGATTGAACGGGTTCCCTTCGTCATACGTATGGTCACGTGAGGGGTGCTTCGGCGGGCGAGAGGGCGGCTGGCGGCGATGACTCACGGAATGCGGACGGACAGGAACACCACTCGGCTGGACGGCCACCGCACCTGGCGGGACACCGCCGGCCACTACGCCCTGCTGCCCCTGCGCGTCTTCCTGGGCGTCACCTTCATCTACGCCGGTCTGGACAAGCTCACCGACAGCGCGTTCATGAAGTCCGGCGGCGCCGGCTCCGTCGGTGACACCATGCGCGCGGCCCGCGACTCCGCCGCCATCCCGGCGCTGGTCGACCTGGCCTTGAAGAACCCGGTCGGCTTCGGCTACGCCATCGCCCTCGGTGAACTGGCCGTCGGCATCGGCATCCTGCTCGGCCTGTTCGGCCGGCTCGCCGCACTCGGCGGCGCGCTGATCTCCCTCAGCCTCTGGCTGACGGTGAGCTGGGCGACCACCCCCTACTACTACGGCAACGACCTCGCCTATCTGATGGCCTGGCTCCCCCTGATCCTCGCCGGCACCCCCTACCTCTCCCTCGACGCCGCCTGGCGGGGCAGGCGGCGACTGACCGGCGGCTACCGCTGACCGCCCTCGGCGTCGCCCCGTCTGCGTATCCCCCGGGTCAGCAGCGCCGCGGCGCCGGACAGGCAGAGCCCGCCCATGACCAGCGGGACGACCGCGAACCACGGCGTTACCCACAGACCGCCCGCGTCCCCCGCGAAGGCCACGGCGGTGGCGGTGAAGAAGAGCCCGGCGACCAGCTTCCCGGGCTGGAACTCATGACGCAGCACGGCTGACCTCCACCTGTCCCACACCGACGCCGAGCGTCAGATCCAGCGTGCCGGCCGCCCCGGCCCCCTTGGCCGGCGCCAGCGTCAGCTCCTTGTGCCTGCCGGGCTGCACGTCCACGTCCTTTCCGCTGTCCCCGGGCAACCGGATGTCGCCCACCCCCACCTCGATGCTCAGCCGCACCACCGCGTCCGCCGGCACGATCACCTTCAGCTGCCCCGCGCCCACCCGGGCGTCCGTCGCCACCGTGTGTCCCTTCGCGGGGTGCACCCGGCTCAGGTCCAAGGTGCCCCGCCCGGTGCCGAGGTCGTATTCGGACCGCACCTGGGCCGCCGCGACCGGCTTCCAGGACGTCTCCCGCCAGTCGGTGGTGATGTCCCGGGGCAGCGCCGCCGCCCCGGCGAGCAGCCCCGCCGTGACCAGTGCAAGGAACACCGTGCCGGCGCCGGTGCGGCCCAGGAACGCGCTGAGCGTGATGCCGAGCCCGAACACGGCCAGCGCGCACGCCAGTCCGATCTGAAGGCTGGTGCCCAGCGGGTGCGTGTCCCAGCCGAGCCCGGTGCCCAGGCCGCCCGCCAGCAGGGCGAGCAGGAACACCCAGCCGCCGATCCAGCGCGGGCCGCGCGGTCTCGGGGGCGTGGCCTGCGGCGTCCGTATCGCCCCGGGGTGGGTCCAGGCGGTGGGCATGCCCACGTCCACGACCGAGGTGAGATCGCGCTCGCGGGCGTCGCCGGGCCCCCAGAGGTACCCGGTGCCGCCGACATGGGTGCCGTCCTTGACGATCGGGTCCCGCCACCAGGAGGGGTAGGTGGTGACGACCGGCGGTGCCTGGGCCTCCGGCGGGGCATCTGCCGCGGCCTGGGCGGCCAGGGGGTCGGAGGCGGGGGCGCCGCGGCGCCGCGACCAGTACCCCGCGCCGGCGAGCAGCAGCGAGAGCACCGCGGCGAACGCCAGCACCCCGCCGTTCCTCAGCATCGTCAGGAAGATCCCGCAGCCGACCAGGGCGAACAGCACGGCGGCCAGCGCCTGGCCGTCCACCCGACCCGTGAAGAGCTTGCGCAGCTCGTTCTCGTCCTCGTCCTCGTACGGCACCAGGAGCCAGACGAAGCCGTAGAAGATCAGGCCCAGGCCGCCGGTCGCGGAGAGCACGGCCAGCGTGATCCGGAAGATGACCGGGTCCATGTCGGTCTGCCGGCCGAGCCCCGCGCACACGCCCGCGATCATCTTGTGCCGGCGGTCGCGCCGGAACCGGTCGGGCACCTCGGTGCCCTCCTGCCGCTCCGGCCCGTGCGTGGGGGAGTGGGGGCCGGCGCCGGCCGCCCCCGTCTCTTCCGTCGCGGCGGGCGCGGCATCCGTCGGCCCGGTGCCCGGGGCCGGGCGCGGGCCGGGGCCGGGTCCCGGACCCGTCGCGGCGTGCTCGTGATCCGTCATGCGTCCATGGTGACGGCCCCGCCGCCGCGACGGCAGTCGGGACGACCCTGGGCCAACCCTGAAATCGGCCCTGAGACGGGGCGGGGAACCGTTCGAGCGGCACGGATCGCGGCGCGATGCCCGCCGAACCGCCCACCCGGACCGGCCCCGGCGGAAGATCAGGGGCGTCTCGGGGGCCGACCCTGATGCTCCCTCCCGCCGCTCGTGTGACCATCGTTGGCATGCCGGAAGCCGCAAGCCTGCCACTCGACGACCCGCGGCCCCCGCGCAAGCTCTACCGCAGCAGCGACGGACGCTGGCTCGGCGGAGTGGCGCGGGGGCTCGCCGGGCATCTCGGGCTGCCCGTCATCTGGGTGCGGCTCGCCTTCGTCGGCCTGTTCATGGCCGACGGGCTCGGAGCGCTGCTGTACGCCGCGTTCTGGTTCTTCGTGCCGCTCGGCATCGGCGGCGTCGGCGACCAGAAGCCGTCGCTGGTGGGCACGGAGACCTCGCCGGACGGCCGCCGCAGACTGGTGGCCCGCAAGCCGGACCGGGGACAGATCGTCGCGCTGCTCCTCATGGTCATCGTGTCCATGGTCTTCGTGGGCAGCGTCAACCTGGGCAGCGCGACCAAGGCGTACCTGGTGCCCGCCGTGCTCGTTGCCGCCGGCGTCGCCCTGGTCTGGCGCCAGGCGGACAACGCCCGCCGGGCCCGCTGGGCCGAGGCCGGTCGCCGGCGCCGCACGCTCACCCTGCTCCGCGCGGCAGGCGGCGTCCTGCTCGTCACGGCCGGTGTCTCCGCCATCTTCGTCCTCCAGGGGTCGACCGCCCACCTCGGCGCCGTCCTCCAGGCGGCACTCGCTGTCCTCGTCGGCATCACCCTGCTCGCCGGCCCCTACCTGGTCCGCATGACCCAGGACCTCTCCGAGGAGCGTCTGATGCGCATCCGCGCCCAGGAACGCGCCGAGGTCGCCGCCCATGTCCACGACTCCGTGCTGCACACCCTCACCCTGATCCAGCGCAACGCCGACAACGCGGGCGAGGTGCGCCGCCTCGCCCGCGCCCAGGAACGCGACCTGCGCACCTGGCTGTACAAGCCGGAGGGCACCGGCAAGGACGAGGCCGACGAGCCGGACACGGTCGCCGAGGCGGTGCGCCGCAACGCCGCCGAGGTGGAGGACAAGCACGGCGTGCCCATCGAGGTCGTGATCGTCGGCGACTGCGCGCTCGACGAGAGGACCGGTGCGCAGATGCAGGCCGCGCGCGAGGCGATGGTGAACGCGGCCAAGTACGGTGGCGAGGGCGGTGCCGTACAGGTCTACGCCGAAGTCGAGGGAAGGACGGTCTTCGTGTCCGTGCGCGACCGCGGCCCCGGCTTCGACCCCGACGCGATACCCGCCGACCGCATGGGTGTCAGAGAATCGATCATCGGCCGCATGGAGCGCAACGGCGGCACGGCCCGGCTGCGGGCGGTGCCGGGCGGCGGCACCGAGGTCGAGCTGGAGATGGAGAGGGCGGAGAAGACGTCATGAGCGACGCGACCGAGGCGAACGGCACGGCGGGAGCGGCGGAGCCGGCCGAGTCCGGCCGGACCGGTGCCGGCGCGGGCGGGCGGCACGTCCGGGTGGTGCTGGTGGACGACCACCGCATGTTCCGTACCGGCGTCCAGGCCGAGATCGGGCAGACCGCCGAGACCGGGGTCGAGGTGGTCGGCGAGGCCGCGGACGTCGACCAGGCGGTCGCGGTCATCACCGCCACCCGGCCCGAGGTCGTCCTGCTCGACGTCCACCTGCCGGGCGGCGGCGGGGTCGAAGTGCTGCGCCGGTGCGCGGCGTTGATGGCGGACGCCGAGCAGCCGGTCCGCTTCCTCGCGCTGTCCGTGTCGGACGCGGCGGAGGACGTGATCGGGGTGATCCGCGGCGGCGCCCGCGGCTATGTCACCAAGACCATCACCGGTACCGACCTGGTCGACTCCATCTTCCGCGTCCAGGAGGGCGACGCCGTCTTCTCCCCGCGGCTGGCCGGGTTCGTCCTGGACGCCTTCGCCTCCACGGACGCCCCGCCGGTGGACGAGGATCTGGACCGCCTCACCCAGCGGGAACGCGAGGTACTGCGCCTGATCGCCCGGGGCTACGCCTACAAGGAGATCGCCAAGCAGCTGTTCATCTCCGTGAAGACGGTGGAGTCCCATGTCTCGGCCGTCCTGCGCAAGCTCCAGCTGTCCAACCGGCATGAGCTGACCCGGTGGGCGACCGCGCGCCGGCTGGTCTGACCCCTGCGGTCCCGCCCGGGCCGGCCCCGCGGTCGCCCGCTCACCCCACCCTTGTCGCCCCTGCGAACGGCATCTGGTCGATCGGGGCGAGACGGACCGGCGCCGACGGGTTGGGGGCGTGGATCATCCGGCCGTCGCCCACGTAGATGCCGACGTGGCTGATGCCGGAGTAGAAGAACACCAGGTCTCCGGGCTGGAGTTCGGAGCGGGAGACGCGCCGGCCCGCGTTGATCTGGGCGTAGGTGGTGCGGGGCAGGGAGATGCCGGCGGAGCGGTAGGCGGCCTGCACCAGCCCCGAGCAGTCGAAGGCGTGCGGGCCGGTGGCCCCCCACACATACGGGCTGCCGAGCTTGCTGTAGGCGTAGGCGACGGCCGCCGCCGCGCGGGAGGTCGGGGCGGGGGCGGACCCGGGCCGCTCCAGCTGCTGCCGTGCGCCGGTCGCCGACCGGGAGACGCGCCCGCCCGGGCCGCCGGCACCGGTGACCTCGGTCCGCTGCGGCGGAGTCAGCCGTGCCAGCAGCCGCCGGGCCTCGTCCAGCTTGCCGGTGACGGTCTTCTTCTGCCGCCTCAGCTCCGCCTGCCGCGACCGCAGCGACTTCACCTCGATGCGCGCGGCTCCGCGCAACCGCTCGATCTCCCGTAGCTGTTGGCGCACCCGGGAGACCGCGGCGGCCTGCCGGTCACCGGCCCGCTCCGCGAACGCGGCGCGGTCCAGATACCGGTCGGGGTCACTGGACAGGGCCAGTTGCCAGGCCGGGTCGATGCCACCGTCCCGGTACTGTGCCGCCGCGAGGGAACCCAGCGCCTCCCGGGCGGAGTTGAGCCTCGTCTGCTTGCGGGCGGTCTCGTCCTGGAGCGCCCTCAGCCGCCGCTGCCCGGCGTCCGCCTTCTCCTTCGCCCCGTTGTACTTCTCGGTGGCGGCCTCGGCCTCCCGGTACAAGGTCTCCACCTTGGCCTTCACCTGCGTCGGTGTCAGCTGCGGTTCGGCGTGCCCTGTCCCGTCGAAGGCGGTCGCGGTGGCCGCGCCCGCAAGGGCGAGAGTGGCGGCCGTCCGGGCCGTATGGCCGCTGAGCGGGCGTTGCGGGCGCTTGCGGTGCGCTGCCACCTGGACCGTCACGTCCTTTCGTACGACTCGCACGGCCGAGCGGTCAGTACGCCCCGCGGCGGCCCGCACAGGGGGAGCGGGCCGCCGCCGGGCCTTCCTCGGCGGTGGTGGCCGACTGCCGCCCCTGGTCCGGGCGGCGGTGGGGAGCCGGTCACCTGGGGGAGGACGCTAGGCCGGACGGTGACGAGTAGGTAACGCGGTGTGCGGAAGTGGTTCGGACGGACCGGGACGTGACCGTATGTGACCGCGCGCGGTGACCGGAGTCGTCTTCTTTACGGAGCGTGCTGACCGAAGAGCGGAAAGGGGGACTGGCGGGGGATGTGAAGTGCTATGGGGCGCATATATGCAAGATCGGGCCGGCCGGACAGCCGGATCGTCGGATGCGCGGGCGCGCCTGGTGACGGACGGTCGCCGGGACCGGTGACGGAGGGTCGCCGGACCTGGTGATGTTCTGGTCGGGGGTGGGCGATGGGGCCGGGTGAGGGTGGGGCGGAGGGCGCGGGGTGAGGGGCTGGAGGGCCCGGGTGACGGCGGGGCGGAGGGGGCTGGCTAGGCTCCGGCCCCATGGACGTACTCATCCATCTCTTCGTCGGCCTGCACATCATCGGCATCGCCGCGCTGCTCGGCGGTTTCCTCACCCAGATGAAGGCGATGGGCCAGGGCACGGCCCGGTTCGTGCCCGGGATGCTGCACGGCGCGCTGACCATGCTGGTCACCGGCGTGGCCCTCGTCGGCCTCAACCAGGCCGACGACCACCACGTCAACACCGTCAAGATCGGCGTGAAGCTCGCCCTGCTGATCGTGATCCTCGGCCTGGTCTACGTGAAGCGCGACGAGGAGCGGATCGACAAGGGCCTCTTCGGGCTGGTCGGCCTGCTGACCACGGCCAACATCTTCATCGCCGTTCTGTGGACCTGATCGGTTCTGTGGACTTGACCGGTCTGCGGACCTGATCGACGGTCCCGCCGTTCCGTGCGGACCTGATCAGCGGTCCCGCCGTTCCGTAGGGCCGATCCCCGGCGCGCCCCGGGGTCAGCCCGGCCGCACGACGCTGTGCACGGCCGCCGTCATGCCGGAGACCGGTTCCTCGCGGACGTACGCGCCCGGCCTGGGGGCGTGGATCATCATGCCGTCGCCTGTGCAGAGTCCGACGTGGGCGGCGTCGTCGTGGAAGAACACGAGGTCGCCGGGGCGGGCGTCGGCCGGCGCGACCGGGGTACCGGCTTCGGCCTGCTCGCGCGCGGTGCGCGGCAGGGTGACGCCGGCGGACTTCCAGGCGGCCTGGGTGAGCCCCGCGCAGTCGTAGGAGCCGGGGCCCGCGGCGCCCCACACGCAGGGCTTGCCGACCTGGGCCCGGGCGAAGGAGATGGCCTTCCTGGCCTTGGTCGCGTAGGTGCCGGACGGTGACGCCGCGGGGGGTGTGACGGCGGCTGGGGCGGTGGTCGCGGCGGTCGTGATCGTGGATGGCGCGGCCAAGGAAGCCGTGGTGGTGACGGGTACGGCGGGGGCGGGCGAAGCCGTGGCTGTGGAAGCCGTGGCCGTGGAAGGCGTTGCGGTAAAAGCCGTGGCGGTGGGGGGCACGGCAGTGGGGGGCGCGGCGGCGGCCTGTGCCGCCCGCTGGGACAGCAGCACGCGCGCGTGGGCGAGCTTTTTCTGCACCGCCGCCTTGGCCGCCTTCGGGCCGCTTGCGGCTACGTCCGTCTGGGAGCCGGTGAGCGGTGCCGCGGGGGTGCCCGTCTCGGGCAGGGCGGCGGCCGGGGCGGGGACGGGCGGGTCGGGGACGGGGGGCACGGCGGGGGCGACGACCGGGCCCGGAGCGGGCACCGTGGCGCCCGTGTCCCGAGTCGGCGCGGGAACGGCCGTGGCCGCGACAGGCGGGATGACGGCCGTCTCCGCGGCGGGCGGCGGCGACACAGTGTCCCGGGCGCCGATGGTGCCGTGCTGGGCCGGGATCGTGCCGCGTTGCGGCGGGGTGGTGCCGCGCTGGCCCGGGATCATGGCCCGCTGGACCGGGACGGTGCCGTCCTGGGCCGGGATCGCGTAAGGCCCGGTCGGGACGGTGCCGTCCTGGCCGGGGATCGCGTGACGCCCGCTGGGGGCGGTGCCGTCCTGGCCGGGGATCGCAGGACGCCCGGTCTGCGCACTGCCGGCCTGGCCCGGGATCGCGGCTCGCGGTCCGGCGAGGCCGCGGTGCCGGGCGCGGCGGGCGACCTCGTCCCGGAGCCGCTGGAGGCTGTCCGCGCGGCGCCGCGGGGCCTCGGCCGGGTCGACCCGCTCGCCTCCGTCAGCGTTCCCGGACCACCCGGCCCCCGGGGCCCGGCCGGCGCCTCCCCGTCCGGCCCGCCCGGCACCTCGTCCGACGCCCTCGGCACCTGGTTCGGCCCGCCCGGTTCCCCGGTCGAGACTCCGGGTCGCCCAGGGGGCGCTCCCCGTCTCGCGGGCCACTCGCCCTGCGCCCCGGTCGGCTCGCCCGGCCCCCCGGTCGTCCCGCCCACCAGCCGCCTCGGACGCCGACTCCGCTCGGCGGTAGAAGTCCTCGATCTTGGCCTCGATCTCCTCCTGGCTCGGCCGGCCGGGGGCGGGCGAGGGCGCGGCCTCGGCCGTCTGGGAGAGCACGGCCACGGAGGTGAGGGCGGCGGTGGCGAGGGCGGGGGTG
This sequence comes from Streptomyces sp. NPDC004658, assembly GCF_040609555.1. Classification (NCBI taxonomy): domain Bacteria; kingdom Bacillati; phylum Actinomycetota; class Actinomycetes; order Kitasatosporales; family Streptomycetaceae; genus Streptomyces; species Streptomyces sp. NPDC004658. Next base: position 7,873 of record NZ_JBEXKG010000097.1, on the reverse strand, counting down.
CGGGCGCCCGCTCCCTGCGTTCCGCCGGGGCGCGGCTTGCGGTGCGACGCCAAGGGAGGCGACTCCTTCCGTACTGCCGCCTACCGGGGTCAGCGGTGGGGTACCCAGGTCTTCCCTCGGGGGCTGGGGGAGTCAGGGCGGTACTCGGAAGGGTTGCCCTACGGCGTCGTCCCGGGCGGGATGCGGCCGATTCACCCCAGGATCGGTGGGTCCCCGGCTCCGGGCACCGTGCGGGGCGCGCCGGATTCGGCGGAGGCCGCGCGGCCCGGCGACGTTCGCCGGAGGGGGGTCGTGCGGCCTGACGGCAACCTAGCCAACTCGTGTGTCTTCTGTGAAGGTTGGTGCGCAGTATGTCCGATACATTTCCGTGACCTTTTTCCGGCGTGGGTCGAGGTTCACGTCCGTGTGACCAGGTGCTTCCGATGCGTGAGCGGGGAGAACCCCTGCTCCACGCGAAGATCAAGTCACGTCTGGAGCGGCCGTGTTCCGGGGACCGGGACCGGTTGTCGGTGGGGCGCCCTAGACTCGTAGAGCGATGAGCAGCCTCTTTGACGACAGCTTCCTGGCGGACCTCCAGACCCCTCGCGGGCACGAGGAGGAACCTCCGCCGCCGCCCGAGGACGATCACGCTCCGGAGCCTCTTCCGGACGATCTGTTCGGCGGGAAGTTCGACGTGCCCCCGGACCGATGGGGCTCCCCCCGCTCGAGCGAAGCCGAGAGCGGGGGAGGCTACTACCGTGACGGCGCCCCCCGCCCCGCGCTCGACGCGGCGGCACTGCTGGAGGGGCTGAACGAGAACCAGCGCGCCGCGGTCGTCCACGCGGGCTCCCCGTTGCTCATCGTCGCCGGCGCCGGCTCCGGCAAGACCCGCGTGCTGACCCACCGCATCGCCTACCTGCTCGCCGAGCGGAACGTCCACCCGGGCCAGATCCTCGCGATCACCTTCACCAACAAGGCCGCGGGCGAGATGAAGGAGCGCGTCGAGCAGCTCGTCGGCCCGCGCGCGAACGCGATGTGGGTGATGACCTTCCACAGCGCGTGCGTCCGCATCCTGCGCCGGGAGAGCAAGAAGCTCGGCTTCACCTCGTCGTTCTCGATCTACGACGCCGCCGACAGCAAGCGCCTGATGGCCCTGGTCTGCCGCGACCTGGACCTCGACCCCAAGCGCTTCCCGCCGAAGTCCTTCAGCGCCAAGATCAGCAACCTGAAGAACGAGCTGATCGACGAGGAGGACTTCGCCGCCCAGGCCGCCGACGGCTTCGAGAAGACCCTGGCGCAGGCCTACGCCCTGTACCAGTCGCGGCTGCGCGAGGCGAACGCGCTGGACTTCGACGACCTGATCATGACGACGGTCAACCTCCTGCGCGCCTTCCCGGACGTCGCCGAGCACTACCGCCGCCGCTTCCGCCACGTCCTGGTGGACGAGTACCAGGACACCAACCACGCCCAGTACGCGCTCGTGCGGGAACTCGTCGGCACCCGGGACCACGATGAGGACACCCCGCCCAGCGAGTACGACATCCCGCCCGCCGAACTCTGCGTCGTGGGCGACGCGGACCAGTCGATCTACGCCTTCCGGGGTGCGACGATCCGCAACATCCTCCAGTTCGAGGAGGACTACCCGAACGCGACGACGATCCTGCTGGAGCAGAACTACCGCTCCACGCAGACCATCCTGTCCGCCGCCAACGCGGTCATCGAGCGCAACGAGTCCCGCCGCCCGAAGAACCTGTGGACCAACGCCGGCCAGGGCGCCCGGATCGTCGGGTACGTCGCCGACACCGAGCACGACGAGGCCCAGTTCGTCGCCGAGGAGATAGACCGCCTGGTCGACGCGGGCCACGCGCGCGCGGGAGACGTCGCCGTCTTCTACCGCACCAACGCCCAGTCCCGGGTCTTCGAAGAGATCTTCATCCGCGTCGGCCTGCCCTACAAGGTCGTCGGCGGGGTCCGCTTCTACGAGCGCAAGGAGGTCCGGGACGTCCTCGCCTACCTGCGCGTCCTCGCCAACCCCGAGGACTCGGTGCCGCTGCGCCGCATCCTCAACGTGCCGAAGCGGGGCATCGGTGAGCGTGCGGAGGCGATGGTCGACGCCCTCGCCCAGCGCGAGAAGATCAGTTTCCCGCAGGCCCTGAAGCGCGTCGACGAGGCGTACGGCATGGCCGCGCGCTCCACGAACGCGGTCAAGCGGTTCAACACGCTGATGGAGGACCTGCGCACGATCGTCGAGTCCGGCGCCGGACCGGCCACGGTGCTGGAGGCCGTCCTCGAACGCACCGGTTACCTGGCCGAGTTGCAGGCCTCCACCGACCCGCAGGACGAGACCCGGATCGAGAACCTCCAGGAACTCGCCGCCGTGGCCCTGGAGTTCGAGCAGGAGCGGGGCGAAGGGGAACAGGGGACCCTGGCCGACTTCCTGGAGCAGGTTGCCCTGGTCGCCGACTCCGACCAGATCCCGGACGAGGAGGACGGCGACGGCGTCATCACGCTGATGACCCTCCACACCGCCAAGGGCCTGGAGTTCCCGGTCGTGTTCCTGACCGGCATGGAGGACGGCGTCTTCCCGCACATGCGCGCCCTCGGCGAGACGAAGGAGCTGGAGGAGGAGCGGCGCCTGGCGTACGTCGGCATCACGCGCGCGAGGGAGCGGCTCTACCTCACGCGGTCGGCGATGCGCAGCGCCTGGGGCCAGCCGTCGTACAACCCGCCCTCCCGCTTCCTGGAGGAGATCCCGCCCGCCCATGTGGAGTGGAAGCGGACGGGGGCGGCGGCGCCGGTGTCCTCGGGTCCGGCGTCCGGGATCGCGGCCTCGCTGTCCTCGACCCGTTCGCGCTCCTCGGCGTCCGGCGCGTCCGGGTTCGCCACACGGCGCACGGCGGAGAAGCCGGTGGTCGCGCTGGCCGTCGGGGACCGGGTCACGCACGACCAGTTCGGGCTCGGCACGGTCGTCGCGGTGAAGGGGACGGGCGGGAACGCGGAGGCGACGATCGACTTCGGCGACGCCAAGCCGAAGCGGCTGCTGCTGCGGTACGCGCCGGTGGAGAAGCTGTAGCAGACCGAAAGGGCCCCGCTGAAGAGCGGGGCCCCGGTGCCTACGTGGGATCCAGTCCGTGGCTCCGCAGCCACGGCAGCGGGTCTATGGCCGCCCCGCCCGCCGGCCGCACCTCGAAGTGCAGGTGCGGACCGGTGGAGTTGCCGGAGTTGCCGGAGTAGGCGATCGGCTGGCCGGCCTTGACGGTCGTACCGGAGGCGACGCGGTAGCTGGAGAGGTGGCAGTACCAGGTCTCCGTGCCGTCCTTCGCCGTCACGATCAGCATGTTGCCGTAGGCGCTGTTCCACTTGGTGGTGACGGTGCCGTCGGTGGCGGCCATCACCGTGGTGCCGTAGGAGACCGGGAAGTCGATGCCGGTGTGCACCGACATCCAGTTGATGCCCGCCTGGCCGAAGTAGGCGCTCAGCCCGTGCTGCGCGACCGGCAGCGCGAACTTGGGCCGCAGCCGCTCCTTCAGCGCGGCCTCCGCGGCCGCCTTCTTCTTCTCCAACTCCTGCTGCGCCTTGAGGTCGATCCGCTCCTGGGTACGGCTCGCCCGGTCGGCGAAGTCGTCGGCGCCCGCGGACAGCGTCTTGAGCTGGCTGTCCAGCTTGCTGTTGGCGACGGACGGCTTGACCGGCTGCGCGTCCGAGGCGGTGGTGGCGGTGTCCTTGGAGTCGTCGGTCAGCGCGCCGACCGAGGCAGCGGCGATCCCGGCCACCCCCATCACACAGGCCGACGGCACGGCCACGGTCAGCAGCGCGGAGCGCTTGGCGGGCGTACGGCGCCGGGAGCGCGCCCCGCCGCGCGAGCCCGCGCGGGTCGCGGGCGCCGGGGTGACCTCTTCCTGGTCGTCCAGCAGGCCGTTCACGGCGGGCAGTTCGCCGGTGGACTCCGACTCGCCCTCGGCGGCGGGCTGTTCGTCGAAGGCGGAGTCCTCGTACGGCACCTGCTCGAACGCGGACCGCGGATCGCCGACCGCCTCGAAGGTCGCGGTGGCCTGCTGATCGAACGGTTCGCCACCCTGCTCCGCCTGCGCCGGCACGCTCTGCCCCGCGGAGTTCCACTGCGTGGCGTCGTACGCGCCCGTGTCGAAGGTCTGGGTGCCCCACCCCCACTGCTGGGTGGGGTCCGCGCCGCCGGACGAGTCCGGCTGGAGCCAGGCGTTGGCGTCCCACTGGCCGCTGACGTCGTTCCCGGTGGACTGCGCGGGGACGGTCCAGGCGGTGCTGTCGTAGACGCCGGAGTCGTAGGCGGCGTAATGCTGCGCCGCGTACGGGTCGTAGGCCGGGGTCTGGGTCGTGCCGGTCTGCCAGTGCGTGGTGTCGTACGCGCCGGTGGTCTGCTCGCCGCCCGGGAGGCTGCCGAAGAGCGGGTCGGTGTGGAAGTGCGAGGTGCTCGCGGAGTCACCGGCAAAACCGGTGGCGTCGTAACCGCCGTACGTGGTGAGGTCGTCGTAGGGAGCTTCCTGTGTCCCGTACGGCGCGTACTGCGCGGTGGAGGCGTCGGAAGCCGGGGCCGGGGTGGTCATGGTCCCCGACGGGTGACGGTCGTTCACCAACTTCTCTTTCGCCTCGACAACAGGGGCTGCCAGAGCAGTGCGGCGACTGTACCCGGCGGTACCTGGGCGCGACAATCTTCGGCCTGTTTCGCGTGGGCCGGAAACGGGCATTCGGCCGTGTTTCGGGGCCCCACGACGCGACCTTGGTCTTGCGTTCGAAGGATGTTCGATGTCGAGCGGCGCTGTGCGGGCTGTGCGTCGGTGATGCGCGGGCTGTGCGGGCTCCGCGCTCCGGCCGTACTCAGACGGGCTCAGGCTGCCGTCAGGCGACCTCTGGCCACCGCCAGGCGGGGCTCAGGCCACCGTCAGGCCGTCGACGGCCCGCTCCCCGGTGTGCGGGGCGTCCAGGGCCTCGCGTATCCCGGCCGCCACGGCGGGATGCACGGGCAGGGCGAGATGGCCGATGCCGGTCACCCGGACGTTCTGCGCGTCGAGGTCGGGGTGCTCCAGGCACGCCGTCTCCAGCGGGTCCATCAGGGAGTCCAGGTCGCTCCAGAAGCTCACGAAGCGGGTCCGGCAGCCGGGCGCGGGCCGGGCCAGCTCCTCGATCACCGCCGAGCCGGGCCGCATCTGCCGCACGATCGGATGCGCGTCCGCCAGCGGCGCCACCCGGGTGCCCGCGTGCGGGGTGCCGAGGGTGACCAGCGTGCGTACCCGCAGGTCACCGCCCAGGCACTGGACGTAGTAGCGCGCTATCAGACCCCCGAGGCTGTGCCCGACGATGTCGACCCGGGCACTGCCGGTGCGCTCGCAGATCTCCTCGATGTGCCGGCCGAGCAGCTCGGCCGCTATGCGGATGTCGCACGTCAGCGGAGAGTAGTTCAGCGACTCCACCCGGTGCCTGCCGTGCTGGGCGAGGGTGCGGCGGAGCAGCACGAACACCGAACGGTTGTCGATGAAACCGTGCAGCAGGACGACCGGGGGCGCGGGGCGGACCGGCAGCCGGGCGGTGCCGTCCGTGGCGGGCAGGGCGCCGGAGTGCCGCTCCTGGATCAGGCCGGTCGGATACAGCAGGAGGTGACCCGCCAGAATCGCCGCCTCCAGGGCCGTCGCACGCAGCAGCGTCATGGAGAGTCCGGCCAGTCTGCCCGGCCACAGGCGGCGGCAGAGCGGGAGGAAGAGCGGCAAAACCCCGGTGACCTTCATGGGCCGACCTCCTGTCGGCACACAGGAGGACGGCTCGACCCCCGTGTGCCCTGATGTCCCACCATGTGATTTCCCCCTCGCGGCGCCCCGTAAAACTGCCGCTTGCGGGATGCTGGAGATAACGTTCGTTCACTTCGCGACGGTGGCGGAACGCGCCAAAAGTGCGGTACTTGTCGATACGGACGGAAGCGATCGCTTCCGTGGTCGCTTGATGGAGGCAGTGATGGGTGTGGCAGCCGGTCCGATCCGCGTGGTGGTCGCCAAGCCGGGGCTCGACGGCCACGATCGTGGGGCCAAGGTCATCGCGCGGGCCCTGCGCGACGCCGGTATGGAGGTCATCTACACCGGGCTTCACCAGACGCCGGAGCAGATCGTCGACACCGCCATCCAGGAGGACGCCGACGCGATCGGCCTGTCCATCCTCTCCGGCGCCCACAACACGCTGTTCGCCGCGGTCATCGACCTGCTCAAGGAACGGGAGGCCGAGGACATCCTCGTCTTCGGCGGCGGCATCATCCCGGACGAGGACATCCCGCCGCTGAAGGAGAAGGGCGTCGCGGAGATCTTCACCCCCGGTGCGACGACCACGTCGATCGTGGAGTGGGTCCGGGAGAACGTCCGCCAGCCGGCGGCGTCGGGAGGCTGACCGGCTGCCTCCGGCGGTTGCGCGGGGGCTGCCCTTGGGGTTTGCGTGGCTGTCCCCGGCGGTTGGGCGGCTTCCGTCGGCGGTTGGGTGGCTCTCGCCCGGGTTGCGCGGTTGCCTCTGGTGACGGTGCGGGTGGTGTCTGCGGTTGCGTGGACGCTTCCGGTGGTTGCGGGCCTCCTTTCGGTGGTTGCGCGGCTTGTTGCGGTGGTTGCGGGTCCGCATCCGTCCTGTTGCGGGTCTGCTTCCCTCCGGTGCGCGGTGTCTCCGGCGGTCGCGCGGTTTGTTTGCGGTGGTTGCGGATCCGTATCCGCCCGGTGCGCGGCCTGCGTCGGCGGTTGGGCCGCTCTCGGGCGGTTACGCGGCTGCCTCTCGCGGCTGTGCGGGTGTGCTCGGGGGTGGCGCGGCCGGGGTGGGCGGGGTCAGTTCCCGGGTCATCGCCGCCCGCAGCCGCAGGGTCGTGACCAGCCGCTGGAACGCCTCCGCCCAGTAGCCGCCGGCGCCCGGCGCGGCGTCCTCCCGCTCGTCGGGTATCGCCAGCAGTGCCTCCAGCCGGACGGCCTCCGCCGGATCCAGGCAACGCTCCGCCAGACCCATCACCCCGCTGAAACTCCACGGGTAACTGCCCGCGTCCCGAGCGATGTTCAGGGCGTCCACGACCGCCTGGCCCAGCGAGGGAGCCCAGGGGACCGCACACACCCCGAGCAGCTGGAACGCCTCCGACAGCCCGTGCGTGGCGATGAACCCGGCGACCCACGCGGCCCGTTCCGCCGGATCCAGCGCGGCCAGCAGTTTCGCCCGCTCCGCCAGCGACACCGCGCCCGGTCCGCCCGCCTCCGGTGCCGACGGCGAGCCGAGCAGCGCCCGCGACCAGGCGGCGTCCCGCTGCCGTACCGCCGCCCGGCACCAGGCCGCGTGCAGCTCGCCCTGCCAGCCGTCCGCCACCGGCAGCGCCACGATCTCCTGCGGCGTCCGCCCGCCGAGTCGCCGCGACCAAGTGCCGAGCGGAGCGGCCTCCACCAACTGGCCCAGCCACCACGACCGTTCCCCCCGGCCCGCGGGGGGTGCGGCCACGACGCCGTCCCGCTCCATGCCCGCGTCGCATTCGAGTGGCGCCTCCACCACGATCGCCGGCGCGCTCCCCGTCCGGTCCAGGGCCACACACGCCGAGGCCCGTACGGCCATCCGCGCGGCGAGCGCCGAGTCCGGCAGGGCCGACAGCAGTTCCGCCGCCGTAGCCCGGACATTACGGCTGCGATCGCCCAACGCCCGCTCCAGGAACGGCTCGTCCGCGTCCGACAGGCCCGTGCGCAGCGAGTCGAGGAACATCAGCCGGTCCTCCGCCCGCTCCGTCGCCCAGGTCGACGCCAGCAGCTCACGGCCCAGTGCGGGCGTGCGGGCGCGCAGGGCCCCCAGCAGCGCCGCCCGCTCGGCGAACAGCCCCTCCTCCCACAGCCGGCGCACCGCCTCGGCGTCCCCGGGGTCGGGGAGC